>NZ_JBJLSH010000057.1:0-20596 GCF_050871905.1 Kineococcus haloalkalitolerans | reverse complement strand
TTGCTGCACCCGGGGAGCTTTTAAAAAAGGGGCCTAAGTAAGGGCCTTTGGGGTCCTCCGATTTTACGGCGCCGGGGGCGGGGGGGTGGGCGGCCTGGGCCCGCGCCGCGGCCCGCCGCTCCCGGCGGTCCGCGTGCAGGATGGAGCGCATCAGGAGGATGAAGAGCACGAGCAGGCCCACCGAGGGCAGCAGTGCGGCGATCGCGTCCACCCCACCAGGGTACGTCCGCCCCCCGCGGCCCCTCGCCGCCCCAGGCTCCCCCGGGCCCGCCTCAGCGCGGCTTGACCAGCGGGAAGAGGATCGTCTCGCGGATGCCCAGGCCGGTCAGGGCCATGAGCAGGCGGTCGACGCCCATGCCCATGCCCCCGGTGGGCGGCATCCCGTGCTCCTGCGCGCGCAGGAAGTCCTCGTCGATGCGCATGGCCTCGTCGTCGCCCAGGGCGGCCAGCCGGGCCTGCTCGGTGAAGCGTTCGCGCTGCACCACCGGGTCGACCAGCTCGGAATACCCGGTGGCCAGCTCGAAACCGCGCACGTACAGGTCCCACTTCTCCACCACGCCCGCCACCGAGCGGTGCGCGCGCACCAGCGGGGACGTTTCCACCGGGAAGTCGCGCACGAACGTCGGCGCGTGCAGGGAATCGGCCACGAGGTGTTCCCAGAGTTCTTCCACGAGCTTTCCGTGGGTGGCGCGCGGGACGTCGACGGCCACGCCGAGGCGCTCGGCCACCGCGAGCAGGTGCTCGCGCGGGGTCTCGGGCGTCACCTCCTCGCCGAGGGCCGCCGACAGCGACGGGTACATCGACAGGCTCGTCCACTCCCCGCCCAGGTCGTACTCCTCGCCGTCGGCGAGGGTGACGACCTGCGTGCCGAACGCCTCCTGCGCGGCGGTCTGCACCAGCGAGCGGGTCAGCTCGCCGATGCTGTCGTAGTCGCCCCACGCCTCGTAGGCCTCGAGCATCGCGAACTCCGGCGAGTGCGTGGAGTCCGCGCCCTCGTTGCGGAAGTTGCGGTTGATCTCGAAGACCTTCTCGATGCCGCCGACGACGCAGCGCTTGAGGAACAGCTCGGGTGCGATGCGCAGGTACAGGTCGGTGTCGAAGGCGTTGGAGCGCGTGGCGAACGGGCGCGCGGACGCCCCGCCGTGCAGCGTCTGCAGCATCGGCGTCTCGACCTCGAGGAAACCGCGGTCCTCCAGGGTGCGGCGCAGCGAGCGCACCACCGCCGAGCGGGCGCGCACGTTCGTGCGGGCGGCCTCGCGGACCACCAGGTCGACGTAGCGCTGGCGGACGCGGCTCTCCTCCGACAGCTCCTTGTGCAGCACCGGCAGCGGCCGCAGCGCCTTGGCCGCCATCCGCCAGGAGTCGGCCATCACCGACAGCTCACCGCGCTTGGAGGCGACGACCCGCCCGTGCACGAACACCAGGTCGCCGAGGTCCACGTCGGCCTTCCACGCGGCCAGGGCGTCCTCGCCCACGCCGGCCAGCGACACCATCGCCTGCAGGCGGGTGCCGTCGCCCTCCTGCAGGGTGGCGAACGCCAGCTTGCCCGTGCCGCGCAGGAACACCACGCGGCCGGTGACGCCGACGAGGTCGTCGGTCTCCTCGCCCGGGGCCAGGTCCGCGTGGCGCTCGCGCACCTGCGCCAGCGACGTCGTGCGGGGCACCGCCACGGGGTACGCCTCGCCGCCCGCCTCGAGGATGCGGTCGCGCTTGGCGCGGCGGACCAGCACCTGCTCGGGCAGGTCCCCGAACTCCTCGAGGTCCTCCGCGTGCACCGCGTCCACCGTGCCGGCCTGCGTCTCGCTCACCGCCCCAGGCTATCCGCGCACCACCCGGCCTCCCGACCGCGCGGGACCGTCCGGACGGGTGGTCCGGCGCGCAGGAGGGGTTCAGCCGGGGCGGCCGACGACCAGGGGCGCGTTGTCGATGAGGCGGGTGGAGCCGACGCGCGCGGCGAGCGCCAGCAGGGCCTCGCCGCGGTGGTGCTCGGGCAGGTCGGCCAGCGTGGCCGGGTCGACGAGGGCCAGGTAGTCCACGCGGGCGGCGGGTTCGCGCAGCAGCACGTCGCGGGCCGCTCGGCGCACGGCGCTGGGTCCCTCGGGGGCGGCGGCCTGGCCGGCGCGCAGGGCGCGGCCCAGCACCAGGGCGACCTCGCGGTCGAAGGGGGTCAGGTAGCGGTTGCGGCTGGACAGCGCCAGGCCGTCCTCCTCGCGCACGGTGGGCACGGCGACGACCTCGACGCCCAGGTCGAGGTCGCGGACCATGCGGCGCACCAGCAGCAGCTGCTGGGCGTCCTTCTGCCCGAAGAACGCCAGGTCGGCGCGGGTCAGGTGCAGCAGCTTGGCGACGACGGTGAGGACGCCGTCGAAGTGGCCGGGGCGGCTGGCGCCCTCCAGCACCTCCCCCAGCGGGCCCGCGCTGACCCGCACGAGCGGGTCGCCGTCGGGGTAGACGACGTCGGGTCCGGGGGCGAACACGACGTCGGCGCCGCAGTCCGCGGCCAGTTCCAGGTCGGCGTCCAGGGTGCGCGGGTAGCGGGCCAGGTCCTCCCCCGGGCCGAACTGCAGCGGGTTGAGGAACACCGTGACCAGCACGGAGGCGGCGCGCTCGCGGGCGCGGCGGACCAGCTCGGCGTGCCCGGCGTGCAGGGCGCCCATCGTCATGACGACGGCGACGGGCCCGGGCAGGGCGTCGCGGGCGGCGGTGAGCTCGGCCCGGGTGCGGGCGACGACGAGCTGGGTCACGGGGCGGGGTTCCTCTCGGCGAGCGCGGCGGCGACGGCCTGCGCCGGCGCCGCGCCCACCCTGCCGGAGGCGCTCAGGCGCTCCAGCGCCGCCCCGGCCAGCTGCGCGTAGGTGGCGGCGGTGGTGGCGCCCGCGCGCTCGCGCAGGACGGCGAGGTGGGCGGCGACGGTCCCGGCGTCGCCGCGGGCCACCGGCCCGGTCAGGGCGGTGGCGGGGGCGGTGAGCGCGTTGTCGAGGGCAGCGGTCAGCAGCGGGCGCAGCACGGTGGCGGCCTCGTCGCCGACGGCGCCGCGGGCGGCGTCGAGGGCCTGCTGCACGAGGGTGACGAGGTGGTTCGCGCCGTGCGCGAGGGCCGCGTGGTACAGCGGGCGGTCGTCCTCGGCGACGTGGACGGGCACGGCGCCCCACTCGCGCACGAGGGCCTCGGCGACGGGGACGAGGACGGGCGCGACGGTGACGGCCACGGCGCAGCCGGACAGGCGCGGGACGTCCAGCGAGGTGCCGGTGAACGTCATGGCCGGGTGCAGCGCCATCGTCAGCGCCCCGGCCGCGGCCAGCGGCGCGAGCACGCCGGTGCCGCGCCGGCCGCAGGTGTGGGCGACGAGCTGCCCCGGGCGCACGTGCGCGGCCAGCCCCGCGGCCACTCCCGGCAGCTCGTCGTCGGGCACGGCGAGCAGCACGAGGTCGGCGGCGGCCGCGGCGGCCGGGTCGGTGGTCAGCGGGACGCCGGGCAGCAGCGCCTCGACGCGGTCGGCGGCGTCGAGGGTGCGGGCGGTGACCGCGACGACGCGGTGCTGCGCCGCGCGCAGCACCGCCCCCAGGACCGGGCCGACCCGCCCGGCCCCGACCACCGCCACGTCCAGCCGTCCCGCCCCGCCCGCGCTCACGGCAGGACCCTACGAGCTCGCTGCGGGACGTGACGGCCGAAGACGGTCCCGCCGGTTCCCGCTGCAGTAGGGTCCGGGCCCATGGGCCGACGACACGGAGCCTGGATCCGGTACGGCGACCCCGTCGACGACGCGCAGGTCGCCTTCGCCGCCGAGCACTACCGGGTCGCGATCCTGCAGCCGTGGGAGACCAGCGTCCTGGAGCGGCTGAAGGTCGCGAACCCCGACCTGGTCGTGCTGACCTACCAGTGCCTCTCCTCCACGAGGAGCTATGAGCCGGGCCCCCTCCACACCTCGGGCGTCAGCCACGAAGAGGCCGAGGAGGCCGGCGAGCACTGGTTCGCGCACCGGCTCGACGGCAGCCGCATCGAGTGGAACACCTACCCCGGGCACTGGCAGATGGCCGTCTGGGACGAGGAGTACCGGGAACGTTGGTGCGACAACGTGTCCGACCTCCTCGAGGACAGTCCCTGGGACGGCGTGATGGCCGACAACGACGTCTTCGACGACTACTACGGCCTGAACCCTCCGCTCGAGGGTGGTCGGGAGATGAGCGACCTGCGGCAGGCTCTCGAGCAGCTGGTCGTGGCCGCCGGTGAGCGCCTGCGCTCCGCGGGCAAGCTCCTCGTGCCGAACATCGCCGAGTCGAGGCGCGAACCGGGCCGCTGGCAGCGGCACGCGGCGTACGGCGGCGGCTTCGAGGAGGTCTGGCTGGGCTGGTCGCCGCAGGACTGGTTCGACCCCGAGACCGTCCTCGCGCAGGCTTCGCAGGTGGCCGGCCCCGGCCTGACGATCATGCGTGTGCCGAGCGACGGCACGGACGAGCACCCCGCTTTCCGGTACGGCGTCGCGATGTTCTGGGTCTTCGGCGGCGGAACCGGTGGCGCCGTCACCGCGACGGCTCACGACGGGTACTCGGTGACCCCCTGGATCCCCGAACTGGACGTCGACCTGGGGACGCCGACCGGGGACCCCGTCCAGCGGGGCAACGGCTGGTCCCGCACCTTCACCAACGGCTGGGCGGTGGCCAACACCAACACCGCCAAGCGCCGGAAGATCGCTTACGACGTCCCGGAGGGACTCGTCGACGCGGAGGGCCGACCCGCTCCCCAGCGGGTGGTCCTCCAGCCGCACGAGGGGGCGGTGTTCGTCCGCGACCCCTCCGCCTGAGGGAGGGCGCTGACGCGCTCGTCCTCAAGGCGAGTCCGACGGGCGTCGATGCACCGGCATGCTCCGGTGCTTCGCCGCCGCGGTCGCCGTCGCCACGGCGGGTGCGCTCGCTGCCCTCCCGCTGCCGACGGCGGCTGCCTCCGAGACCGCGCCAGCGGTCACGCAGACGTCGTACACCGACTCCGGGAGCGCGGTGGCCAACCCCGAACGGGGGTTCTACCGCTACACGGACACGCACCACCGGGCCGACGGGTCGGGACGCGTCCCGCTCGACGAGGCTCAGCTCGTGCGGTGGCGCACCGGTGCCGGGACGACGCTGGTGTACCGCGTCTACTACCTCGAGGGGTTCGTGGACCGCGACGCGCTGCCGGTCACCTACCTGCAGCAGGTGGCCGCCGACCTGGACACGGCGCGCCGGGCGGGTGTGAAGCTCGTCGTCCGCTTCGCCTACAGCGAGGACACCGACGTCGACGCGCCCGCGGACCGCGTCGTGGCCCACGTGCGCCAGCTGGTCCCCGTGCTCAACGCCGGGGCCGACGTGCTGCAGGCCGTGCAGGCCGGCTTCGTCGGGCGGTGGGGCGAGTGGTACTACTCGCGCAGCTTCACCAGCGACCCGCAGCGACCCTGGCTGCTCTCCGACGCCGACTGGGCGGCCCGCTCGAAGGTGCTGCGCGCCCTGCGCGACGGGTTGTCCCCCGACGTCCGGTTGCAGGTCCGCTACCCGCAGGTCGCGCAGCGCCTGCTCCCCGGGGACCAGCGGACCGGCGTCCACAACGACTGCTTCCTGGCCAGCGACGACGACTTCGGCACGTTCCGCGACGACACCGACCGGGCGTGGCTGGCGGAACGTTCCCGCACGGCGCTCGTGGGCGGTGAGACGTGCGCGACCGCGGGAACCCGGTCCTCCCTGCCATCCGCGCTGACCGACCTGCGCAGGTACGGCTGGACGTACCTGAACCGGGACTTCCACCTCGGGGTCCTGGAGTCCTGGGGCACGCAGGGGCTCGCGGACGTCGAGGCCAGGCTGGGGTACCGGCTGGCGCTGGTGACCTCCAGCGTGCCGAGGTCGTTGGCTGCCGGTGAGCGCGGCACCGTCGCCTTCAGCCTGGTGAACTCGGGGTTCGCGGCTCCGCTGAGCAGCCGGCCGGTCGACCTCGTCCTGGTCGACACCTCCGGGCGGGTGGCCTCGCGGACGAGGGTGCCCCTGGACACGCGGACGCTGCGGCCGGGGACGACCACTCCCGTCGAGGTGGCTGTGCAGGCGCCCGCACCGGGTGAGTACCGGGTGGCCCTGGCCCTGCCCGACGCCCACCCGCAGCTGGCGGCACGCCCCGAGTACGCCGTCCAGCTCGCCGAGGACGGCGGCTGGGACGGTGCGCGGGGCTTGAACCTGCTGTCCGGGACGCTGTCGGTGGCCGCGCCCACCGCGCCCCTCACGCCCCCCGCGCCGGCGCCCGCCGCGACGCGCAGCGTCGCCGTGAGCAGCCTGACCCCCACCTCGAGCAGCAACGGCTGGGGCCCCGTCGAGCTCGACCGCAGCAACGGCGAGCGGGCCGCCGGCGACGGCCGCACCCTGCGGTTGAGGGGTCGCAGCTTCAGCACCGGCCTGGGCGTCCACAGCTCCTCCGACGTCACGTTGCCGCTACCGGCAGGCGCGACGCGGTTCACCTCGACCATCGGTGTGGACGACGAGACCGCGGGACGCGGCAGCGTCGTCTTCAGCGTCTACGTCGACGGCCGCCTCGCGCACCGCAGCGGGACGCTGACGGGGACGTCACCCGCGCAGAGCGTGTCCGTCCCCCTCAGCGGCGCGCGCACCCTGCGGCTGTCGGTGCGCGACGCGGGAGACGGCACGTCCCACGACCACGCCGACTGGGCCGGTGCGGTGGTCGAGGTGCCAGCGAGCTGAAGCCGGCCGCCGTCAGGAGGTGCGCTCGCGGCGCACCGCGGCGTCCTCCGTGAGGTCGATGACCGCGGCGCTCCCGAGGCGCGTGCTCTGCGCGGGGACGGCGCCCTCGAGCTCGGCGACCTCGAGGCCACCCATCTCCTTGTAGAGCCGGTTGTAGGCGCCCATCGCGTCCTCGAGCTGGAAGAAGCCGGCGACCCGCCCCCGGGCGTTGGAAGCCAGTTCGGCGTACAGGAGAGGGTCCCCCATGAGCCGCTGGAGGTTCTCGGCCATCTCCTCCACGTAGTCGGGTCGCACGAGCAGACCGCACGGCCCCCACGTCCGGCCGCCCGGAGTGGTCAGGGGGTCGTCGATGAGCTGCGCCATGCCCCCGACCTCGGTCCCGACCGTGGGGATCCCCGCGGTCATGGCCTCCAGGACGACGATCGGCTGGCCCTCGTTGTGGCTCGGCAGGACCAGCACGTCGAACTCGGGCAGCAGCTCGCGCACGTTCACGGTCCCGCGGAAGACGAAGTAGTCCTCGACCTCCAGCGTCCGGGCCTTCTCGCGGCACAGCATGTAGTAGTCCGGGGTGTGGTCGGTCGGACCGAGCACGTCGACGCGGAAGTTCGTGATGCCACGGGACACCAGGAGGGCGACGCTGGAGATGAGGTCGGCCAGGCCCTTGATCGGCACGACCCGCGCGATGTAGACGAGCCGCCAGACGCGCTCCGGGTCACCGGCGAGGATGCCGGGCAGCGCCTCTCCGCGAGCACGAGCGGCGTCGGCGAACTCCTGCACGACCATGCCGTTGGGGATGACGACGCTCTTCTCGACGGGTGCGCCCAGGTCCGCCGCCTCCGTGATCGCCTTGGGGTACAGGTAGCTGATGGCCTCGGCGCTGGGGTAGCAGAAGCGGCCCATCTCGATCCACCAGGCCATCCAGGCGCGCTCCCGGGCGCTGACGTCGAAGGTGCGGTAGTCGGCGGCCGTGAGCGTCAGCGCCATGTTCCGGTCGAGCAACGTGTTGACGGTGTCGCGCACGTACAGGTTGTGCTCGGTCAGGAAGAACCGCCCGCCGTTCTGCCGGGCCGCCGCTGCGCCCAGGAGAGAGGCGTACCCGGTGGTGTGGGCGTGGTACACGCGGGCCTTCGGCAGGTCGTCGCTGAGCAGCGCGTAGGCCAGGGAGAAGAACTCGCGCATCGTCCAGAAGGTGTCGACGAGCGACAGGCCCAGCGCCGGCAAGCGGTCGCGCGTCGCCTCCATGAACTCCTGGGACCCGAGCAGGGCCCAGATCGGGTACGTCGCGGTGCGTGGGTTCATGCCCTCGTCGTACAGCTGCCACATCGGGCCCGGGTCGCCCGCGACGACGCTCTCCAGCGCGTCGAACACCCGGTGGGCCAGCCGCTCACGGCCCGCGGGCCGCAGGCCCAGGAGGCGGGGGCTGAGCGCCATGAAGTCGTCGCGGTGCTCCTGCATGCTCAGGTAGACGGGGCGCACCCACTTCACGTTGGCCGGCACGCCGTAGAGGTCCTCGTGCGGAGCCGCGCGGTCCCACGTGATGTGGATGATGCCGAACGTCAGGTCCTGGTTGCCGCGCACGATGTCGTGGACGACCGCCGACACACCGCCCTTGAGGTACGGGTAGGTGGACTCCATGACGATGGCCACGTCCACGTCGACGTACGTGGTGGAGTTCTGCTGCACGAGGGGTCTCCAGGGTGCGCGGGTCAGCGGAGGACTGTGGGGTCGCCGTGTCACCAGGCGGTGGCGTGGCGCCAGAAGAGCGTGTACTCCGGGCTGCGCCAGCGCTCGAAGCACACCCGCATGGCGACGACCAGCAGCACGGCCTCCACGACGGTCAGGGCGATGTAGGCGCCCGCAGGGCTGGCAGTGGTGGTGAACGCCGTGATGCACGCGACCAGGTGCACCCCGCCGATGACCTGCGCCGGGAGGCGATGACCGATGTAGTCGAGCTTGTAGCTCAAGATCGTCACCATCATGAAGAACCACGAGGCGACGGCGACCGCCGCGAACAGGCGGACGTCCTGACCACCGGCGAGGGCGGCGCCGACGCTCAGCACGAGCGCGAGGACCGCGCCCACGGCACCGCTGCGGGCGACGGTGACGGTGACGGTGTCGAACATGCGGCGCGAGCGGTCGGCGAGCGCGCTGTAGGTGTCCTGCTCCATGGCGACCCGGAGCCCTGCGACGGAAGCGTCGAAGCGGGGCGCCAGGCGCACGAAGTAGTAGTTGTAGGCCAGGACCGCGGGGAGGAGGGCCACGAACACCAGCTGCACCGCGAACTGACCGCCGGTCACGAAGAAGAGCAGCAGCTTGTCCGACCACAGCACCGCCCCGAGCGCGAGGCCGCGCAGGAGGTCGCTCGCCACGTCGCGGTGGTCGAGGCGCGCCGGACGCCGGAGGCTGAGCAGGTGGTGCCGCAGCGGCACCAGCTGCACCGCGAGCCCGGTCAGCGCCGGGAGGAACCACAGGGTCGGCGCGACGAGGAGCGCGGCGGCGTACGCGGACCACGCGAGCGCCCAGCGCTCGCGCCGACGCCCCACGTTCGTCACCACGAGCGCCTGCGCGAAGGCGACGTGCAGGACGCACAGCCCGACATAGACCGCGAGGGCTCCGGCGCTCCAGCGCGTGACGACGGCGACGGGGACCGTGAAGAGGACGACCGCGGGCAGCGACTGCAGGAAGGTGGTCGGCCAGACCTCGCAGAAGCGGCGGTCGATCTTCTGCATGTCACCTTCGAGGACCAGGTGACCGATCCCCCGGTACAGGGGGAGGCAGACGGCCTGGCTGATCCACGGCACCGTCAAGGACGAGGCCAGCAGCACGGACGTCAGGCCGGTGCCGCCGACGGTCGTCTCGGCGATGCGACTGCTGGCGAGGGGGAAGACGACCATCAGGAGGGCGACCGGCGACAGGTGCAGCGCCATCTCCCGCAGGCCCCGGACACCGCGCGCCGTGCTCCCCGGCAGGGGCTCGCCGGCGCGGCGGTGACGTCCTGCGCCCGACCGCCCCACGAGGAGGAGCACGGTGACGACGACGGCTGCGAGCACCGCCGGGACGCGGGGGTCGACGAGGCCGACGGCGGCCGTGGCGACGAGAGCCGTGGCGGTGACGAGCACTGCCGATCGCGCAGGCCCTGGCGACGGGACGAGGAGCGCTGCGGCGGCGAGGGGACGGCGGTCCGCGAGGACACGGGTGATGGGGTGCGACACGACTGGCCACTTCTTCTCGTGGCGCAGCCCCCCGCGCCCACCGACAAAGTGCTGTCGTCGTTGACTGCCGGGACGGACCCCGACGCACCGCGGGTACTCGGTCCCGCTGACGCCGGCGAGCTTAACTGCTCCGGACGGGTGAAACGGCGAACTTCGGGTGACGGACAGGAAACACTACTCACTGCAATTCTTCAGTTACGAGAAGTACCGGGAACGCCGACGGCCCCGCCGCGCGGGTGCGCGACGGGGCCGTCGGTGGGTCGTCCCGGAGTTCAGCCGCCGAGGATCGCGGCCTGCTCGGCGCGCAGGGCGTCGATGAGCCGGCCCTCCGGCAGGACGACGTCGTCGTAGGTGAGGACCTGGTCCTTCTTCACGTCGCGCTTGAGGACGCAGCCCTCGGCGACGCCCATCGGGAGCAGGTCCTGCGCCTTCGTCACGTCGTAGCGCTCGGCCACGCCGTAGGTGTCGTACCCGCCGAGGCGGTCGATCTCCTTGCCGGCCGCGAGGTCGGTCTTGGCCGTGGTGACGACCTCGACGTGCACGCGGTCGGAGGGCACGATCGCGGCGTCGGCGAAGAGCACCGCGCGGGCCACGGTGAGCGGCACCTCGAAGTGGCACAGGTGGTACGGCGTGTAGAAGGAGTACAGCGGTCCCTCGCCCAGCTTGTAGAGGTTGAGGTAGTGCTGCTGCTTCGGGTCGTCGTGGGTGCCCAGGACGTACACGCCCGGGCCGGGCTTGGACCCGACGACGTAGTCGACGACGCCGCCGAGCTCCTTCAGCTGCTCGACGTCGTACTTCCCCGTCAGCTCGTCGACGTGGCCGTGGTGGTCGGCGCCGCGCATGCCGCGCCGCTCCACGGTGAACCCGGCCGCGTTGGCGACGAGGGCCTGCTCGAACGACACCTTCGTGCCGTCGGCGAAGCTCGTCACCATGTACGGGTCCTGGCCCCACTTCCTCGCGAACCCCTCCTGGGTGGTGGGGTTGCGGTACTCGTCCTGCAGGCCCTTGATGTTGCCGGCCACCAGCGGCGTGACGCCGATGGAGCGCACGAACCGCAGCAGGTTCATCTGCACGCCGGGCTGGTCGCCGTCGGCGCCGGTGTAGACGACGCCCGCCTTGTCGGCGCGGGTGCGCAGCGCGAGACCGGCGGTGCCGTCGACCTCGGCGTTCAGCAGCACGACGTGCTTGCCGGCCTCGATGGCCCGCACGACGACGTGGGCGCCGTACTCGGTGTTGCCGGTGGCCTCGACGACGGCCTCGACCTGCCCGGCGTCCACGACGGCCTCGTAGCTGGCGGAGACGACGGGGTGCCCCTGGGCGATGGCGCGGTCGACGCCGGCGGCGTCGTCCGCCTCCACGACACCGGTCAGCCCGGCCTGCTCGTAGGCGTCGCGGGCCTTGGACACGGTGCGGTTGGCGATGGCGACGAGCTCCATGCCGGGCACGGAGTTCACGACCTGGTTGACGACGCCGCGGCCCATGAACCCGGCCCCGACGAGCGCCACGCGGATCGGGCGGCCCTCGGCCTGGCGCTGCTGCAGCGCCTTGTCGACGATGATCACGACAGCACCGCCCCGTCGGCCAGCAGCGTCCAGCTCTTGTCCTTCTCGCTGATGACGGCCACGTCGCGCGCCCACGGCAGCGCGAGGTCCGGGTCGTCGTAGCGCAGGCCGCGCTCGGTGCCCGGGGTGTACTTCTGGCTCACCTGGTACACGACCTCGGCGCCGTCGGTCAGCGTGAGGTAGCCGTGCGCGAAGTACGGCGGCACGTACAGCGCGCGCCGGTTCTCCGCGGTCAGCTCGACGGCCACGTGCTGCAGGTACGTGGGCGAGCCGGCGCGCAGGTCGACGATGACGTCCTGGACGGCGCCGGCGGTGCAGCGCACCAGCTTGGCCTCCGGGGCGGGGTCGACCTGGGTGTGCATGCCGCGCAGCGTGCCCGCCAGGTGGTTGTACGACAGGTTGCACTGCTCGACGGCGGGCACGAGCCCGGCGGCCTCGAACTCGTCGCGGCAGAACGTGCGGGCGAAGAACCCGCGCTCGTCGGCGCGCTCCTCGAGGTCGACGATCGCGACGCCCTCGATCGCGGTGGTGCTGATCCTCACGCGCTCACGCCCTCCGAGCCGGCGAACTTGCGCCAGAACAGGTCCTTGTCGAGCTGCTCGGTGCGGATGAGGTGCTCCAGCTGCTTGAGGCGGGTGTGCCCGCGGCCGGTGAAGGTGGCCTCGTCCAGGTCGATGGCCTTGAACACCTCGACGAGCTGGGCGGCGCCCCTGTCGGCGTCCCAGTCGCAGGAGAAACCGGGCAGCGAGGCGTGGATCTTGTCGAAGTTCACCTTGTAGCTGCGGTTGTCGCCGTTGCTGCGCCCGAAGGTGACCTGCGCCTCGGGCAGCGCGCGGCCGACGGCCTCGGCGATCTCGCGCACGCGGTAGACCTGCTTGGAGTCGCCCACGTTGAACACCTGGTTGTGGATCGCCTCGCGCGGGGCGTCGAGCACGGCGCGGATCGACTTGGCGATGTCCAGGCCGTGCACGAGCGGGCGCCACGGCGAACCGTCGGACGTCATGGCGATCTTGCCGGTGGTGAACGCCAGACCCGCGAGGTTGTTCAGCACGATGTCGAAGCGCTGGCGCGGGGAGGCGCCGTAGGCCGTCGCGTTGCGCATGAACGTCGGCGAGAAGTCGTCGTCGGCCAGCGGCGCGACGTCGCGCTCGACGAGCGCCTTGCACTCGGCGTAGGCGGTCTGCGGGTTCACGGGCGAGGTCTCGTCGACGGTGTCCTCGGCCACCCCGTAGACGGAGCAGCTGGACATGTAGACGAAGCGCTGCACGCCGGCGCGCTTGGCGGTCTCGGCCAGGCGCACGGAACCCTTGTGGTTCACGGTGAACGTGACGTCGGGGATGAGCTCGCCCAGCGGGTCGTTGGACAGCTCGGCCATGTGGACGACGGCGTCGGCGCCGGCGAGGTCGGCCTCGGTGACGTGGCGGATGTCCTTGGCCAGCGTCTGCACCGACGCCGTGACGCCGTTGTAGAGCCAGCCGTTGCGGTAGTAGCCGGTGTCGATGCCGACGACCGAGTGGCCGGCGTCGAGCAGGGTCGGGGCGAGCAGGCAGCCGAGGTAGCCCTCGGTGCCGGTGACGACGATCTTCACGGGTGTTCTCCGGTTCCCTCGGTCCTCAGTCTTCCCAGATCTTCCACGGCGCCTGGCCGGAGTCCCAGAGCTTGTTGAACTCGGTCCACTCGCGGAAGGTGTCCATGCCCAGCCAGTAGCCCTCGTGCTTGGAGACGGTCAGCTGGCCGTCGCGGGCGACGGTCTGCAGCGGCTTCTGCTCCAGCATCATGTCCGGGTCGTCCTCGAGGTACTTGTCCGCGAAGGCGCGGTCGAAGACGAAGAACCCGCCGTTGACCCAGCCGTCGGCCAGCGTCGGCTTCTCGTTGAACTCGGTGACGGTGTCGCCGGTGACGTGCATCTCGCCGTAGCGCGAGCTGGGGTGGACCGCGGTGACGGTGGCCAGGCGGCCACCGGCCTCGTGGTCGCGCAGCGTCTTGGCGATGTCGACGTCGCCGAGGCCGTCGCCGTAGGTCAGGACGAACTTGTCGGCGGTCAGGTGCTGCTCGACGCGCTTGATGCGGGCCGCGGTGGCGGTGGTCAGGCCCGTCTCGACGAACGTGATCTCCCAGTCCTCCTGCACCCCGTCGGCGTGGTACGTCGGGGCGTCCTGCGAGGACAGGTTCAGCGTGAAGTCGCCGGCGTTGAGGCGGTAGTCCAGGAAGTACCGCTTGATCATGTCGCTCTTGTAGCCCAGGCACAGCACGAACTTGCGGAAGCCGTGCGCGCTGTAGAGCTTCATGATGTGCCACAGGATCGGCCGGCCGCCGATGTCGACCAGCGGCTTGGGCAGCTTCTCGCTGGCCTCGCGCAGCCGGGTGCCCATGCCTCCGCAGAGGATGACCACGGGGATCTCGGACACGGGCGTCTGCGTGCTCATCGGCACTTCCCTCACTGATCGAGTCGTCGGTCATCGACACGTGGGGGCCGCACGACGCTGCCCGGCCCCGGACGGGGCACGGGTGGACGTCTGGAGCGGCGGCGCGACCCCCCACGAACCGCGCTGCCACCGGCGTCCGGGTGCGCTGCGACGTTACTACAGCGCACTGATCACGGAGCGTGAACTTCACTCCTTCGGGCGGACATCAGCCCGCCCGCACCTCAGTCCTGACGCATCGAAATCAGGAGGTCACGCAGCGGAGTCATCGCGTCCTGCCAGGACACCGCCCCGCTCTCCGCGACCCGCTCGGCGGCCCGCCGGCCCAGCTCCGCGGCGCGGGCGGGGTCGCCCAGCAGCGCGACCAGCGCGTCGGCGAACTCCTGCGCGCCGTCGGCGACCTCGACGACGTCGCGGTGCACCTCCAGCCCCTCCAGCCCCAGCGACGTCGTCAGCACCGCGCGCCCCCGGCTCAGCGCCTCGACCAGCTTGATCTTCGTCCCGCCGCCGGACAGCAGCGGCACCACGCACACGTCGGCCTCGGCGTAGAACGGGTCGACGCTCGGCACGTCGGAGCGGAACTCCGTGCCCTCCGGCTCCCCGGACTCGCGCGGGTGCACCTGCGCCAGGTTGCGGCCCACGGCCGTGAACCGCGCCCGCGGCTCGCGCTCGTGCACCAGCGGCCACACCTCGTCCAGGAACCAGCGCAGCGCCTGCTTGTTCGGGCCGTAGTCGGCGGCCCCCACGAACAGCGCGCGCCCCAGACCGGGCGCCGGCTGCGGCGCACGGCCCGCGGTCGTCACCCCGTTGGGCACGAACACCGTCTCCACGCCGTTGGCGCGCAGCACCTCCTGGTCGCGGCGGCTGCAGGCGGTGACGTGCCGGGCCCGCCGCGCGGCGGCCACCTCGTACCGGCGGAACCGCTCGACCTCGGGAGCCAGCAGGCGGCCCAGCACCGGGCGCTCGGTGCGCAGCCGCCGCTCCAGCAGGTCGGCCTCCACGTTGTGCAGGTCCAGCACGTCCACGTCCACGCCGGCCGGCACGTTCACGGCCATCTGCGGGAAGTCCACGTGCAGCACGTCACCGGGGCGCAGCTCGCGGCGCAGCAGCCCGTGCAGCGCCGGGGAGAACCACTTGCCCGCGAAGGCGGACGCGCGCAGCACGGCGCCCGGGCGCGGCGACGGCGAGCCGACGTGGTGCACCGTCACGTGCGCGGGCAGCTGCTCGCGCCAGTCAGGCCACTCGTCGAACCCGGTCACCTGCACGTCGTCGAACACCTGCGCGTAGGCGTCCAGGACGGCGCGCGAGCGCTGCCGCCCCCCGGAGTCGGTGCGCGACGGCAGCTGCTTGAGCACCACCCACGCCCGGCGGCCCCCCGCCCGCTGCTGCTCCTGCTGCTCCTGCTGCTCCGGCGCCATGCGCTCCGGTCCCCCCTCGAACGTCCCGCGGTCGGCCCCTCTCTACCAGACCGCCCCGCGGCGCGGCCCCGGAGCGGACCCGGCGAGGACCGGACGTGCACGGGTGCTCGCCCACGTCACCCGGACGGCCCCCGTGCGGGTGACGCGCGGGCGACGGGCGGGCCAACTCCACCGCCGCGTGCCGTCGTGCACCTATCCTGGCCGTGACACACGACACGCGGTACGGGCGGGACCGGGGGGAACGGGTCCGCTGGCCGGGGGGACGGGGGAGACGTGACGGTGGACGTGCGGACCGAGGCGGCGACGGACGACGGGGCGGGAGGAGCCGCCGGTCCGGTGACCGCGGACGGGCGCGTGCGCCACCCCGCGGACCCGGCGCGCAGCTTCGACGCGGAACTGGTCCTGGTCAGCTACAAGAGCGCCCACCAGCTGCGCGAGCTGCTGGCCGGGCTGCCCGAGCAGCTGCCCGTGGTCGTCGTGGACAACGCGTGCGACGCCGACGGCGTGCGCGCCGTCGTCGAGGCGCGCCCGCGCGGGCGCTACGTGGACTCCGGCGGCGGCAAGGGGTTCGCCCGCGCCGCCAACCTGGGCGCGCGCAGCTCCACCCACGAGTTCGTGGTGTTCGGCAACCCGGACTCCCGCCCGACCGTCGCCGCGTTCGCGCAGATCCTCGCCGACGTCGCCGACGACCCGACCTGCGCGGCCAGCGCCGCGACGATGGTGGGCGTCGACGGGCACGTCGAGCTGGGCGTCGGCGGCTGGGAGCCCACCGTGCGCCGGGCCCTCGTGCACTCCGCGGGCCTGCACAAGCTCATGCCCCGCGCCGGCCTGTACGCCAAGCCGCGCCCCGGCGAGGACCTCACCGTCGACTGGACGACCGGCGCGTGCATGGCGGTGCGCCGCAGCACCTTCGTCGAGCTGGGCGGTTTCGACGAGGAGTTCTACGTCTACAACGAGGACATGGCCTTCGGCCGCGCCGCCCGCGAGAGGGGCCTGCACGAGAAGCTGCGCACCGACGTCCTCGTCCCGCACGCCGCCGGGGGTTCCGGCGCGCCGTCGCTGGAGATGCTGCGGCTGCGCGGGGCGGCGATGTCGCGGTACCTGGCACGCCACCACGGCGCGCCGTCGCACCGGCTGCTGACGACGGCGCTGGCCGCCGGGTACGCCGTGCGGGCCGCGCAGCGCACGGTGCTGCGCCAGCCCGACCGCGCCAGCCAGCACTGGGCCTACGTCAAGGGCGTGACCACGGGCCGCGCCAGCGTGGCCGGCAAGGTGGTCATGGAGCGCTCCCCGCGCGTGCCCTGACGGGCGGGACCCCCGCGGCCCGGGCGCACGCAGCGCCGGGGCGCGGGGTCGTCCCCGGGCTCGGCCTCAGCGGGCGGGCTTGTCCCACTTCAGGACGCGGTCGCCGCGCAGGAAGCGGCGCATCCCGCCCACGGCCACGACCTGCAGGTACAGCACCTGGGCGGCCACGCGGCCGGGCAGCGGGACGCGGCGGCCCTTCTCCTGCGCCACGAGGGCGGCCGCGGCGACGGCGTGCCCGGCGAGGAAGACCTGCGCGGTGCGGCTGCGCCGGGCCGAGCCGGCGGCCAGCCCGAGCAGGGCGACGTGGCTGAGCGGGCCCAGGGTGGAGCGCCACAGCTTGTGGCCCCACAGCTCGGCGCTGACGAGGCCGCGCGCGGGCGAGAGCAGGTGCCTCTTGCGCCACATGACCCACAGGCCGCCGCCCAGCACGCGCGTCTTGCGCTCCCACGACAGGTCGATCGAGCCGATGGACGGCTCGGTCATCAGCGCGCGGGGCTCGTAGGCCACCGACCAGCCGCGGTCCATGACGTCGAGGGCGACCCAGAAGTCGTCGTTGGAGATGTCGGTGGGGATGGGCTCCCACGCCTCGCGGCGGACGGCGCACAGGCCGCCGTCCAGGCCCAGCGTGGTGCCCAGGCGCGCCTCGTTGCGCTTGATCCAGCTCTCGAAGCGCCAGTAGGCCAGCTCGCCGCCCTCGCCCTCCAGCTTCTCCCCCGCCACGGCGCCCGTGCCGGGCGCGAGCAGCGCGGAGACGAGGTAGGCGATGGCGTCGTACTCCAGCTCGGAGTTCGCGTCGCTGATGACGACGAGGTCGTGGGTGGCCGCGCGCACACCGGCGTTGAGGGCCTGCGACTTGCCGCCCCGCTCGGCCAGCAGCAGCACGCGCGCGCCGGCGGTGCGGGCCGCGTCGGCGGTCGCGGGGTCGCCGTCGGCGACGACGAGGACCTCCAGCTCGCCCTGGTAGCCGTTCTTGCGGACGTTGTCGACCTTGGCGGCGATGACGCCCTGCTCCAGGTACGCCGGCACCAGCACGGTGACACCCGGCCACTCCTGCGGCGCCTCGACCTGCGGCGGGCGCTTGGCGCGGGCCGCCAGGTGCAGGGCCACGGGGTACACGAGGTGCCCCACGGCGGTGGACGTCGCCAGGGCGACGGCGAGCGCGGACCGTGCAACGGTCATGGTTCCCCCCACGGGTGCTGGCGCCTCGGGCGCCCGGTCTGCGTCCCCCTCCGCGCACCCCCCGGCCGCACGGAACGGCACTGACAGTACCCGCGGGGGCACGCGACGGGGAAGTCGCGGCGCACCACGGGTGCGCCGACCGGGGCCGCTCGACCCGGATCTCACCTGCAGTACCGATTCCACCACTCACAGTCGCGAAACGTGAGCGACACGACGGACCCCGGCCGCGACCGGGGGTCGCGACCGGGGTCCGGTCAGCGGGTGCGCTCGCGCGCAGCGGGCCTCAGAACAGCTCGCGGTACTTCGCCGCGGACCTCGGCATGCGGGTGCCCTCGGTCAGCAGCCAGCGCTTGCCGTCGATGTCGCAGTTGAACTGCACCTCGTACAGCAGCTTGCCCGCGCCGGTGCCGCCGTTGGCGCGGAAGAAGTCGAACATGCCCTGCACGAACGCGGGCGAGTCGCCGTTGTCGGCGTTGCCGGACCACTCCGAGACCGACAGCGGCAGCCCGACGCTCTTGGCGAAGGCCAGGTGCTGGGCCAGGCCCTTGGGGGCTCCGAAGCCGTCGACCTGCTGCAGGGAGGAGGCGAACGTCGCCGCGTCACCCGCGTACGGGTACTGGTTGTAGTAGTCCACGCCCATCACGTCGACGAACTGCGCGCCCGGGAAGGTCTTGCGCCAGTCGACGCCGGAGTTCACGGACTCGCGGTTGACGTTGAAGACCAGCTTGGCGCCCGGGAACACCTCCTTCTGCAGCGCCCGGTAGCGCTTCCACGCGGCGACGAAGTCCTGCGCGTTGCCCGCGTTGACGCTCCACGGGTACCAGTTGCCGTTCATCTCGTGCGCGAAGCGGATGTAGACCGTGCCGGGGCGGTTGCCCCACTTCGTGCGCAGCGTCGTCAGCGAGGCGCGCCAGCGGGCGTCGTAGGCGCCGCGAGCGGCGGCCGACCAGCTCTCGCCGCGGTCGAACGCGCCGACCGCGACGTCGAGGTCGCCGGTCCAGCTGCCGTACTCGGCGCCGCGGTCCAGCTGCCAGAAGTTCGCGGCGGCGGTGTTGTTGTCCGACCACGTCGCGGCGATGCCCACCTGCGAGCCGCGCCAGGCGCCGAAGGCGCCGGAGGCGACACCGACGCCGGAGGCGCCGGACTTCCACGGGCCGGCCGTGGCGGGGACGGGAGCGGGAGCGGGGGTGGGAGCGGGGGCGGGAGCCGGGACGACGGGCGCGGGCGCCGGGGACGGGCTCACGGGCCGGGGGTTCTGCACGACGGCACCGGCGGTGACCGGGACGACCTGCACGGCACCGACCTTGGCGTGGTTGCGGGTGGCGGAGAACCCGAGGTCCAGCGAGCCGTCGGCGACGGTGACGCGGAACGTGCGGTCCACCGCGGTGTCCTTGCCCGCGACGGCGAACAGGTCGAGGTCGGTGACGACGCGCGTCCCCTCGGCGGTGACGGAGAAGACGCGGGCGCCCTTGGCGCCGAAGTACGTCTCGGCCATCTTCAGCGTCACGTCGTAGGTGCCGTTCGGCACCTGCGCGCGCCAGGCGCTCATGCCCCAGTGCTCCGACTGGTACAGGCGGTCGTCGACGGTGCCGCGGATGTCGTTCGAGGTGACGGAGGGCACCTGGTACCCGCCGGTGAAGCCGGTGCCGGCGGACCACGTGTTCCCGGCGGCGTCCGTCACGGCGCTCCCCTGCGTGCTGACGCGCACGGTCGCGCCGTTCGCGGAGGCGGAGGAGGCGCCGACGGTGGTCAGGCCGGCGGCGGCGACGGCGACGGCGGTGGCGGACAGCAGGAACCTGGTGGTGGCGCGCATGGGGCGTTGACCTCGTTCGATGGTGGGGGGACGCTGCGCGCGGCGGGCGCGCGGCGGTCCCGGTGCGGTCGTCCGGGGCGGCTCGGGAAGCGTTCTGGTGGTGCGGAGGTCCACTGGGGTGCTGCAGGTGTTCTCGGGGAGCCCCCGGAGGGCCTTGAGCCCGAACGGCGGGAAAGCTGTAACGCGGGCGCACCACTGCGCGATGGACTCCCCCGACCTCCACGCGCCGTGACGAGCGCGGGCGGGGTTGCGCCGATCGGGTGACCGCCGCGCGAGGAACGCGCACGCACGGTGACAGCGCCTCCCCGGACCGTGCTCGCACCGGTAACCTCCGACCGAGCGGGGCGCCAGCGCCCCGCCGTGGCGGGCCGGCACCGGTCCCGCCGGGACACCAGCACCAGCGACACCGACGCAGGGGGGACCGTGCGACTGCACGTCGTCTACCGCACGCACGGCGGCGAGAACGCCAAGGGACGCCCGGCGTGGTACTCCAAGGAGGTCGCGCTGCAGTCGTTCCTGCGCGCGGTCGAGCGCGCCCGCGGCGAGGGCCTGGACGTCGAGCTCGTCGTCCTGGGCGACGGGCCGCTGGACCCGGCGACGACGGAGCTGGCGCGCGCGTGGGGCGACCTGGTGACGATCAGCGCCGGCGACAACCGGCGCAGCTACCTGCACGCCGTCTCGCTGCCGCGGCGGCGCGACTGGCCGGCCGACGACCTCGTCCTCCTCGCCGAGGACGACTACCTGTGGCGCCCGGACGCGCTCGTGGAGCTGGTCGCCGCCGCGCGCACGCACCCGGACGCGGACTACCTCGCCCCGTACGGCCCCGGGGGGGGGGGGGGGGGGGGGGGGGGGGGGGGGGGGGGGGGGGGGTGGGCGGGGGGGGGGGGGGGGGGGGGGGGGGGGGGGGGGGGGGGGGGGGGGGGGGGGGGGGGGGGGGGGGGGGGGGGGGGGGGGGGGGGGGGGGGGGGTGGGGG
>NZ_JBJLSH010000056.1:0-21019 GCF_050871905.1 Kineococcus haloalkalitolerans | reverse complement strand
TCCGGTCGTTGGGCATTTAGTTGATTTAAACCTACATTATCCCTTAAAACTTCTAGGCGGACGCGGGCGCGCGCGGGCCCGCGGCGCGCGCCGAGGCCGAGCACCGCCCGGCCGCCGGCGCGGAAAAGGCGCAGGACCCCTCCGGCACTTCCTGAGCGCCTTTTTGACAACGCTCCCGGGGTGCAGCACGATCGCGCCCGGAAGACGTCGGGAACGGGTGGTCGGAAGGGTGCGGGAAATGGCGCAGAAGGTCCAGGTGCTCCTGGTGGACGACATCGACGGCGGGGAGGCGGCGGAAACGGTCTCGTTCGCCCTCGACGGCGTCAACTACGAGATCGACCTGTCCGACGAGCACGCCTCCGCGCTGCGCGACGCCTTCGCCCCGTGGGTGGGCCACGCCCGCCGGGTCGGCGCCCGCACCGGCGGCCGCCGCGGCTCCGGCTCCTCCTCCTCCACCTCGTCCTCCTCCTCGTCCTCGCGGGCGTCGAAGAGCTCCGACGGCCCCTCCCGCGACACCGGCGCCGTGCGCGCCTGGGCCAAGGAGAACGGCTACACCGTCTCCGAGCGCGGCCGCATCTCCTCCGAGGTCCTCGAGGCGTACGACGCGGCTCACTGAGGCCCCGCCGAGGGCCCGCTGAGGTCCCGCGCCCGTCCCGGCGCACCCGCGCGCACCGCGCGCCGACGGCTCCTCCGCTCCGGCGGGGGAGCCGTCCGTCGTCCGGGGGTCGTGCGCGCGGCGGGCGCGGGCGCACCGCTCGGCCGACCCGGCCGCCACCGCACGGCGGACGCGGGCCCGGTGAGGGGGTCGACAGGCTGAGGGCCGTCGTCAGCAGCACGCCCCCAGCACGCCCCGCGGTGAGGAGCAGCACATGATCGAAGCCAGAGGCCTGCGCAAGGTCTACGGCCGCAAGACGGCCGTGCACGACCTCAGCTTCACCGTCCGGCCCGGCATCGTCACGGGCTTCCTCGGCCCGAACGGCTCCGGCAAGTCCACCACCATGCGGATGGTCCTCGGCCTGGACCGCCCCACCGCCGGCCAGGTCCTCGTCGACGGCCGGCCCTTCGCTCAGCACCGCGCCCCGCTGTCCAGCGTGGGCGCCCTGCTGGACGCCAAGGCCGTCCACACCGGCCGCTCGGCCCTGAACCACCTGCGCGCGATGGCCGCCACCGCCGGCATCGGTCGCGCCCGGGTCGACGAGGTCATCGACCTCGTGGGCCTGCGCGAGGTCGCCGCCAAGCGCGCCGGCGGCTTCTCCCTCGGCATGGGCCAGCGCCTCGGCATCGCCTCCGCGCTGCTCGGCGACCCCGCCAACGTCATGTTCGACGAGCCGGTCAACGGCCTCGACCCCGACGGCATCCTGTGGATCCGCAACCTCATGAAGTCGCTGGCCGCCGAGGGCCGCTCGGTGTTCGTCTCCTCGCACCTGATGAGCGAGATGGCGCTGACCGCCGACCACCTCGTCGTCATCGGCAGGGGCCGGCTCATCGCCGACGAGAGCGTGCAGGCCTTCGTCGACCGCGTGCGCCCCCGCGGCGTCACCGTGCGCTCCCCGCAGGTCGCGCAGCTGACCGACCTCGTGCGCGACGCCGGCGGCGAGCTGGAGGCCACCGGCGACGGCGCCTTCGAGGTGCGCGGGCTGTCCGCCGAGCTGATCGGCGACGAGGCCCTGCGCCGCGGGGTCGCCGTCCACGAGCTGCACACCGTCCGCGCCTCCCTGGAGGAGGCCTTCATGCAGCTGACGGCCGACGCCGTCGAGTACGCCGCCCACGCCGGGCCCGGCGCCGGCCCGGCGCTCGACCTGTCCGCCGACCCGTCCACCACCCCGTCCGCCCAGCCCGCGAGCGGCCCGGCGCCCGAGCGCGCCGGCCGCGGCGAGACCCAGCGAGAGACCCAGGAGGTGTCCCGGTGAGCACACCCGTCGCCGACCGGCCGTCCCCGCAGTACCGGCCCGTCGAGCACCGCGTCAGCGCCGCGGGGCTCCTGCGCGCCGAGTGGATCAAGTTCTGGAGCGTGCGCTCCGTCGCCTGGACGATGATCGCCTCGGTCGTGGCGATCGTCGGTCTCGGCGTCCTGCTGTCCTGGGCCCTGCGCGACGTCCTGTCCGACCCGCAGGCCGGTCCGGCGGTGGCCGCGCAGGGCGTCGACGCCACCGCCGCCAGCCTGCAGGGTGCGCAGATGGCGTGGCTGATCGTGGCCGCCGTCGGCGTCATCGTCGTCGCCGGGGAGTACTCCACCGGCATGGTCCGCACCTCGTTCACGACGGCGCCCCGCCGGCTGGGCGTGCTGGCCGCCAAGGCCGCCGTCCTCGCCGTCTCCGTGCTCGTCGTCACGGGCGTCTCGGTGCTCGCGGCCTTCCTGCTCGGGCAGGCCGTGCTCGGCGACCGCGGCGCCTCCCTCGGCGACGACGGGGTGGCCCGGGCGCTCGTCGGCAACGTCCTCGTCCTCGTCGGGTTCGCCCTGGCCGGGCTGGCCGTCGGCGCGCTCATGCGCAACACCGCCGGGGCCGTCTGCACCGTCCTCGCGGCGATCTTCGTGGTGCCGCTGCTGCTCATGGCGGTGCCGGAGTCCTGGGGCGGCGACACGCTGCGCGAGTACTGGTTCTCCAACGCGCCGCTGAACGTGACCCAGGTCACGGAGGTGCCCGTCTACCTGGACGCCTGGGCCGGTGCGGGCGTGTTCGCCGCCTGGGTGCTGGTGCTGCTGGCCCTCGGCGCGCTGGTGCTCAAGCGCCGCGACGTCTGAGGGTCCGCGCGCCCGCGGGGCCGCTGGGCGGGCGCGCGGGTCGCCGGGAGGGGAGCGACCCGCGGAGCCGTCCGCGCGGGGTCCCGTCCCGCCACCGCCCCGCGAGCAGCCGCTCGCGGGGCGGCGCGCCGCTACGCCATGGGCGAACGACCTGGTGGAACAGCCCAGGTCAGGCGCAGGTTGGTCTGGTCAGCGGGGCCGGGAGGGGCTCACGTCCGCGGCCGAGGCGCCGATGGGAGTGAACCTGTCCGACCCCGGGACTAGCATCGGAGTGGTCCGCTGGGGGAGCGCCCCCTGGACCCGACCACCCGCGAGGAGCGCCGCATGTTCGAGAGGTTCACCGACCGCGCCCGACGGGTCGTCGTCCTGGCCCAAGAAGAGGCCCGGATGCTCAACCACAACTACATCGGGACCGAGCACATCCTGCTCGGCCTGATCCACGAGGGTGAGGGCGTCGCGGCCAAGGCCCTGGAGTCGCTGGGCATCTCCCTGGACGCGGTCCGCGAGCAGGTCCAGGAGATCATCGGCCAGGGCCAGCAGGCCCCGTCCGGTCACATCCCCTTCACCCCCCGCGCCAAGAAGGTGCTGGAGCTGTCGCTGCGCGAGGCGCTGCAGCTCGGGCACAACTACATCGGGACCGAGCACATCCTGCTGGGCCTCATCCGCGAGGGCGAGGGCGTCGCCGCCCAGGTCCTCGTCAAGCTGGGCGCCGACCTCAACCGGGTCCGCCAGCAGGTCATCCAGCTGCTGTCCGGCTACCAGGGCAAGGAGCCCGCCACGGCCGGCGGCCCGCAGGAGGGCACCCCCTCGGGCTCGCTCGTCCTCGACCAGTTCGGGCGCAACCTCACGCAGGCCGCCCGCGAGGGCAAGCTCGACCCGGTCATCGGGCGCGAGCCGCAGGTCGAGCGCGTCATGCAGGTCCTGTCGCGGCGCACCAAGAACAACCCGATCCTCATCGGCGAGCCCGGCGTCGGCAAGACCGCCGTCGTCGAGGGGCTGGCGCAGGCCGTCGTGCGCGGCGAGGTGCCCGAGACCCTCAAGGACAAGCAGATCTACACCCTCGACCTCGGCGCGCTGGTGGCGGGCTCCCGCTACCGCGGCGACTTCGAGGAGCGTCTGCGCAAGGTCCTCAAGGAGATCCGCACCCGCGGCGACATCATCCTGTTCATCGACGAGATCCACACCCTCGTCGGGGCCGGCGCCGCCGAGGGCGCCATCGACGCCGCCAGCATCCTCAAGCCCATGCTGGCCCGCGGCGAGCTGCAGACCATCGGCGCCACCACGCTGGACGAGTACCGCAAGCACATCGAGAAGGACCCGGCCCTGGAGCGGCGCTTCCAGCCCATCCAGGTCCCCGAGCCCAACCTCGCCCACGCCATCGAGATCCTCAAGGGCCTGCGCGACCGGTACGAGGCGCACCACCGCGTCTCCATCACCGACTCCGCCCTCGTGGCGGCCGCGACCCTGGCCGACCGCTACGTCAACGACCGCTACCTGCCCGACAAGGCGATCGACCTGATCGACGAGGCGGGCGCCCGGCTGCGCATCCGCCGCATGACCGCCCCGCCGGACCTGCGCGAGTTCGACGAGCGCATCGCCGACGTGCGCCGCGAGAAGGAGAGCGCGATCGACGCGCAGGACTTCGAGAAGGCCGCGTCGCTGCGCGACAAGGAGAAGAAGCTCCTCGCGCAGAAGGGCGAGCGCGAGAAGCAGTGGAAGGCCGGCGACATGGACGTGATCGCCGAGGTCGACGAGGAGCTGATCGCGGAGGTCCTGGCCACCGCCACCGGCATCCCGGTCGTCCGGCTCACCGAGGAGGAGTCCGCGCGGCTGCTCAACATGGAGGCCGAGCTCCACAAGCGCGTCATCGGCCAGAACGACGCCATCCGCGCCCTGTCCCAGGCCATCCGGCGCACCCGCGCCGGCCTGAAGGACCCCAAGCGCCCCGGCGGCTCGTTCATCTTCGCCGGCCCCACCGGCGTCGGGAAGACCGAGCTGGCCAAGGCGCTGGCGGAGTTCCTCTTCGGCGAGGAGGACGCGCTCATCCAGCTCGACATGAGCGAGTTCTCCGAGAAGCACACCGTCTCGCGGCTGTTCGGCTCCCCGCCCGGCTACGTCGGGTACGAGGAGGGCGGCCAGCTGACGGAGAAGGTGCGCCGCAAGCCGTTCTCGGTCGTCCTCTTCGACGAGGTCGAGAAGGCCCACCCGGACATCTTCAACTCGCTGCTGCAGATCCTCGAGGACGGCCGCCTGACCGACTCGCAGGGCCGCACGGTGGACTTCAAGAACACCGTGATCATCATGACCACGAACCTGGGGACGCGGGACATCTCCAAGGGCGTGGCCACCGGCTTCGCGGCCGGTGCGGGTGCGGGCCAGACCAACTACGAGCGGATGAAGTCCAAGGTCAACGAGGAGCTCAAGCAGCACTTCCGGCCCGAGTTCCTCAACCGCGTCGACGACATGGTCGTCTTCCCGCAGCTGACGCAGGAGGAGATCGTCCAGATCGTCGACCTCATGCTCGCCCGCGTCGACGAGCGCCTGAAGGACAAGGACATGGGCATCGAGCTGACGCCCGCGGCCAAGGTCCTGCTCGCCACCAAGGGCTACGACCCGGTGCTGGGCGCCCGGCCGCTGCGCCGGACCATCCAGCGCGACATCGAGGACGTCCTGTCCGAGAAGATCCTGTTCGGCGACCTCAAGGCCGGCCAGATCGTCTCGGTGGACGTCACCGGCGAGGGCCCGGACGCCGCCTTCACCTTCGAGGGCACCTCGAAGGAGGACCTGCCGGTCACCGTCCCGATCGGCGGGGACGACGTCCGCTGACCTCCTGAGCGCACGACGGCCCGGCACCCGCGACCGCGGGTGCCGGGCCGTCGCGCGTCCGGGGAGCGGTCGGGTGCCCCGGGCCGTCCCGCGCTGCCCCGTCCCGCGCTGCCCCCTCCCGCCGGCTCTGCCAGGATCACGCGGGTGGCACCACCAGCGGCACCGGGGGCAGCGCCCGTGCGGGTTCGCCCCGCGCGCACGGCCGACGTGCCGGGCATCCGGGACCTCGTCGAGGCCTACGCGCGCGAGCGCATCCTGCTCGGCAAGGAGCTCATCACCCTCTACGAGGCGGTGCAGGAGTTCGTCGTCGCCGAGGAGGACGCCCCCGGCGGCGCCCGCCTCGTCGGCTGCGGGGCCGTGCACGTGCTGTGGGAGGACCTCGCGGAGGTCCGCACCCTGGCCGTGGACCGCAGCGTCCGCGGCCGCGGCGTCGGGCACCTGCTGCTGGAGGCGCTGCTGCGCCGCGCCGACGACCTCGGGGTGACGCGGCTGTTCTGCCTGACGTTCGAGACGGCCTTCTTCGCCGCCCACGGCTTCACCGAGATCGACGGCACCCCCGTCGCCCCGGACGTCTACGCCGAGATGCTGCGCTCGCACGACGAGGGCGTCGCGGAGTTCCTCGACCTGGCCCGCGTGAAGCCCAACACCCTCGGCAACAGCCGGATGCTGCGCATCGCGCCCGCCGCGACGAGCTGACCCGTCTCCGCCGGGACCCGGGGGTCCGGGGAGCGCGGGGACGGGTGCTCAGGAGCGGGGCAGCGAGAAGGTCCCGTCCTCCAGCGGCTCCACGAGGCCGTCGGCGACCAGCCCGTCCAGGCAGCGCGCGCGCTGGGCCGGGTCGGACGTCCACGCCGCGGCCAGCACTGCCGCGTCCACCGGCCCCTCGGCCTCGCGCAGCACCGCCAGCAGCCGCCCGCGCACCTGCCGGTCCGTGCCCGCCCACGCCTGCGCCCGTCGGGCCGGCCCCTCGTGCTCGGGTCGGCCCGCCGCCACCCACGCGCACCGCGCCAGCAGCGGGCAGGCGGGGCAGCGCGGGGAGCGGGCCGTGCACACCAGCGCGCCCAGCTCCATGACGGCCACCGCCCACCGGGCCGCGGTGGCCTCCTCGTCGGGGACGAGCGCCTCCGCGAGCCGGGACTCCGCGGCCGTCAGGGCCGGCGCGGGTTCGGCGGCGCCGGTCACCGCGCGGGCCTGCACGCGGCGGACGTTGGTGTCCACGACGGCGTGCCGGCGCCCGAAGGCGAAGGAGGCCACCGCCGCGGCCGTGTAGGCGCCGACACCGGGCAGCGCCAGCAGGGCGGCGTGGTCGTCCGGGACCCGCCCGCCGTGCCGCTCCACGAGGGCGACCGCGGTCGCGTGCAGGCGCAGCGCCCGCCGCGGGTAGCCGAGCCGTCCCCACGCGCGCACCGCCTCCCCGGGCGCCTCGGCGGCCAGCGCGGCCGGCTCCGGCCAGCGCTCCAGCCACTCCCGCCAGACCGGCAGGACGCGCACCACGGGCGTCTGCTGCAGCATCACCTCGCTGACCAGGACCCCCCACGGCGTGCGGTCGGGGCCCCGCCAGGGCAGGTCGCGGGCGTGGGTGGCGTACCAGTCGAGGACCTCCGCGCGCAGCGCCCCGGCGTCGGTGCCCGGCGGCAGCCCCGGCGCGGGAGGGGTGCCGGCGCGGCGGACGCCGGAGGCGGTGCGACCGGTGACGGCGGACGCGGTGCGGCGGCTGGCGGCGGGGACGGGGCGGGGCATGACGTCACGGAGTATGCGCCAGGCCCCGGCCGCCCTCCCCACCCGTCGGCACCCCGGCCCGCCCCGGCCACCCCACCCGCTCCCCGCCCGCTCTCGCCCGCCCCCCGCTCCCGCTGTGATCTTGCTGGTAGACCCAGCGAGATCACGGTGATCATGGATGGTGGAGAGGTCACCCGTTCGTGATCACGGTGGGTGGAGGGGTGGGTGAGGGACGGGGAGTGGGGGGTGGGGGACGGGGAGTGACGGGAGTCGCCGGGGGTGCGGCCGCTCGTCCCGCGGGGGCCGGCGCGCGCGGCGTGGCT
Organism: Kineococcus haloalkalitolerans; assembly: GCF_050871905.1. Classification (NCBI taxonomy): domain Bacteria; kingdom Bacillati; phylum Actinomycetota; class Actinomycetes; order Kineosporiales; family Kineosporiaceae; genus Kineococcus; species Kineococcus haloalkalitolerans. The sequence goes on along the minus strand of NZ_JBJLSH010000056.1, from coordinate 13,408 downwards.
GCCCGGTGGGCCCGGGCGGGCCGCCTACGGTCGGCGGGGTGAGCAGCCTGGTCAACCCCGTCGGGCCGGAGCGGCGCGGCGTCTACTGGCGCCGGCGCCTCGTCGCGCTCGTCGTCCTCGCCCTCGTCCTCGCCCTCCTCGTCGCCGGCGTCGTCGCCGGCGTGCGGGCGCTGACCGGGACGGAGGACTCGCAGGCCGCCGAGCGGCTCGACCCGGCGCGCACCCAGCCGACCCTCACCCCCGCGGGCGACCCCAGCGGCTCACCCACCGCCGGCACCGGCCAGAGCCCCACCGCGTCGCCGACCGGGGAGCCCACCGACGGGGCCACCGACGGGGCGGGCGAGGCGCCCGTGCAGCCGTGCGCCCCCGCCGGGCTGGCCGTCTCGCTGACCTCCAGCGCCGTCTCCTTCGGCCCGCAGGAGAGCCCGCGCATCAACCTCGTCGTGCAGAACACCGGCGACGCCCCGTGCACCGCCGAGATCGGCTCGGCCACCCGCACCTTCAGCATCAGCGACGCGGCCGGCGCGCAGGTGTGGAGCAGCGCCGACTGCGAGGGCGAGACCGGCTCGCAGGTCTACGAGCTGGCCCCCGCGGGCGCCGAGGGCTCCACCCGCGCGATGGGGATGACGTGGTCGCGCCAGCACTCCGCGCCCGGCTGCTCCGGCGACCAGCCGCGCGCCGAGGCCGGCCAGTACAGCGCCACCGCCACCTGGGACGGCGTCAGCGCCACCCCGCTGTCGTTCACGCTGCTCGACTGAGGGACCGCGCGGGCCCGGCGGACCGGGCCCGCCGCCTCAGACCCGCCGGCTCAGACGTAGCGCTCGAGGATCGAGGACTCGGCCAGCCGGGACAGGCCCTCGCGCACCGCCCGGGCGCGCTGCTCGCCCACGCCGTCGACGGTCATCAGGTCGTCGATGCTCGCGGCCAGCAGCTTCTGCAGGTCCCCGAACTGGTCGACGAGGCGCTCGACGATCGCGCCCGGCAGGCGCGGCACCCGGTGCAGCAGGCGGAAGCCCTTCGGGCTGACCGCGGAGTCCAGCGAGTCCCCGCCGACCGAGAAGCCCAGCACCCGCGCCACCTGCGTCAGGTCGACCAGCTCGCTGGAGCCCAGCGCCGCCAGGTCCTCCAGGACCGCCTCCAGCGGCCCCTCGTGGCGGGTGGCCTCCAGGTAGTCGCGCACGACGAGCTCGCGGTCGGGGCCGACGCCGCCGATCAGCTCGTCCAGCTGCAGGGACAGCAGGCGCCCGTCCACGCCCAGCTCCACGACGTAGCCGGAGATCTCGTCGGCGATGCGGCGCACCATCTCGATGCGCTGCACCACCGAGCACACGTCGCGGACCGTCACCAGGTCCTCGATCTCCAGGGCCGACAGCGTCCCGGTCACCTCGTCCAGGCGCGCGCGGTAGCGCTCCAGCGTCGCCAGCGCCTGGTTGGCGCGGCCGAGGATGGCGTCGGAGCCCTCCAGCACGTAGCGGCGCGCGCCCACGTAGACGGCGACGATCCGCATGGACTGCGACACGGAGATGACGGGGTAGCCGGTCTGCTTGGCCACCCGCTCGGCCGTGCGGTGCCGCGTGCCGGACTCGGAGGTCTCGATGGAGGAGTCGGGGACCAGCTGCACGGCCGCGCGCAGGATGCGCGAGACGTCCCGGTCGCAGACGATCGCGCCGTCCATCTTCGCCAGCTCGCGCAGGCGCGTGGCGGAGAACTCCACGTCCAGGGCGAAGCCGCCGGTGGACAGGGCGTCCACGGTGCGGTCCATGCCGAGCACGATGAGTGCGCCCGTGCGCCCGCGCAGGATGCGCTCCAGCCCGTCGCGCAGCTCGGTGCCGGGGGCGAGCACCGCCAGCGTGGCGCGCAGGACCTCCTCGGGCGTGCGGTCGGCAGTCGCCACCGGTCCCCCTCCGTACGTCGTCGAGGGCGGAGTCTATCGACGACGCGCACCCCGGCAGGAGCGGTGCGCTCCCGGGCGGCGTCCTCGAGCAGCGCGCCCGTCAGCCGCGGTCGCGGCCCTCGCGCGGCAGCAGCCCGGCGATGGCGACGGCCTCGGCGAGGCTGCCGACCTCGTGCACGCGCAGCCCGGCGGGCCCGCCGCCGGAGGGCAGGGAGCCGACGGGCACCACGGCGCTGCGGAAGCCCAGCCGCGCCGCCTCGGACAGCCGGCGCGGCACGCCCGTGACCCGGCGCACCTCCCCGGCCAGGCCCACCTCGCCGAAGGCGACCAGCCCCTCTGGCAGCGGGCGGTCGGCCACGGCGCTGACGACGGCCAGCGCGGCGCCCAGGTCCACCGACGGCTCGGTCAGCCGGACCCCGCCCACGGTGGCGACGTAGGTGTCGCGCTGGGCCAGGCTCACGCCCAGGCGCCGCTGCAGCACCGCCAGGAGCATCGCCACGCGCCCGGACTCCAGGCCGTTGGTCACCCGGCGGGCCGACCCGGCGGCCGTCTCCGTGGCGACGAGGGCCTGCAGCTCGGCCAGCAGGGGGCGGCGCCCCTCCAGCGTCACGGTGATGCAGGTGCCCGGCACCCGCTCGGTCGTGGAGGAGACGAACAGGCCGCTGGGGTCGGGCAGCCCCTCGATGCCGTCCTCGGACAGGTCGAAGCAGCCGACCTCGTCGGTGGGGCCGTAGCGGTTCTTCACCGCCCGCAGCAGCCGCAGCCGCGAGTGGCGCTCGCCCTCGAACTGGCAGACCACGTCCACCAGGTGCTCCAGCGTGCGCGGCCCGGCGATGGAGCCGTCCTTGGTGACGTGCCCGACCAGCAGCGTGGCCATCCCGCGGCGCTTGGCGACCGCGATGAGCGCGGCGGCGACCTCGCGCACCTGCGAGACGCCACCCGCGGCGCCCTCCACCTCCGCCGAGGCGACCGTCTGCACCGAGTCCACGACGAGCAGGTCGGGCGAGGAGGCCTCGACGTGGCCGAGGACGGTGGCCAGGTCCGTCTCGGAGGCCAGCAGCAGCCGGGGACGCAGCGCGCCGATGCGCTCGGCCCGCAGCCGCACCTGGGCGGCGGACTCCTCCGCCGTCACGTACAGGACGGTGCGCCCGGCCCCGGCGGCGCGGGAGGCGGCGTCCAGCAGCAGGGTGGACTTGCCGACCCCCGGCTCCCCGGCCATGAGCACGACCGCGCCGGGGACGAGGCCGCCGCCGAGCACGCGGTCCAGCTCGTCCACGCCCGTCGGGGTCGCCCGCGCGGCCTCGACGTCGACCTCGGCGATCGGGCGGGCGGGCTGGCGGACCACCGCGGGCGCCGTCGTCCGCGCTGCCGCCGGGGCGCCGACCTCCTCGACGGTGCCCCAGGCCTGGCACTCCCCGCAGCGGCCCACCCACTTCGCCGTCTGCCACCCGCACTCGGCGCAGCGGTAGCCGGGGCGGGCGCGGACGGGGGTCTTCGAGGGCATGCCGGCACGCTAGACGGCGCCCCCGACACCAGCTCCGCGGCGCCCCGCGGGCGCCGCGGTCAGCGGGTCACTCGCCGTAGAGGGTCTTCATGGTCGTCATGAGGATGCCCAGCGTGGCGAAGACGAAGCTCGGCACGAAGGCCAGGATCGCCGCGCCGATGCTGCCGCTCTTGCGGTACAGCAGGTACGCCGACAGCACCATGATCAGCGAGCCGACGAGGGTGAAGGCCAGCCCGACGCCGATGCGGCCCACGGGCGCCGCCTCGTACGGGTCCGAGCCCAGCAGGAGGAGCGGGACGACGGCGGCGAGGAAGATGCCGACGACCCAGATCAGCAGGGCGACGACGACCCCGCCGCTCGGCCTGCCCCAGCGGATCGGCGCGAGGGCCCGCTGCTCCTGGTCGTGGGCCGGCGGGCGCTGCTGCGTGCTCATGGGCACATCATCCACGCAGGGGCTCCTCCGGAGCGACCCCGGGTCGGTGCGCGGACGGCCGTCCACCCCACGCTGCGTCGTCGCGCGTGCGTGCGCGGTGACCCGACCGGGTGGTCCTGGCGCCCCGGGCTGCGGTGGCGCCCGCCGCGGGCCGACGGACGGGGGGTGGGAGCGCGCAGCACGGCCGGCCGGTGGTGGACCGGACGCACGGCCGACCTGCGCCGCCTGCCCGGCGACGAGGAGCGCGCCTACCGCGAGCACGCCGCGGCCGAGCGCGCCCGCAGCTTCGCGCCGACCGCGCTGCTGGGCCTGGCCCTGTTCGACGCGTACGCGCTCGTCGACGTCCTGCTCGCCCCGCAGGTCGCCGCCCTGTCCGCCGCGCTGCGCCTGGGCGTGGTCACGCCCTTCGTCCTCGTCGGGCTCCTGCTGCGCCGCCGGCACCTGGCCCGCCGCCCCGCCAGCCGCGTCGACGGCCCGTTCGTGGCCGCCAGCGCCGTCCTGAGCGTGCTGGTGCTGGGCGTCGTGCAGCGCCAGGACCCGACCGCCCTCGACGGCGGCTACCTGCTGGGCGTGCAGGTCATCACCCTGTTCTACGTCGTCCTGGTGCGCAGCGACGTGCGCCAGGCGGCCCTCGTGGTCGCCTCGCTCCTCGCTGCCGTCGCCGCCGTCCTGGGCACCGGCGCGGACCCGCTGTGGCTGCGCGTCTCCGTGGCCGTGCCCGTCGTCGTCTGCGGCGCCTTCGGCCTCGTCATGGCCGCCGACGTGGAGGCCGGCGCGCGCCGGGCGTTCCGGGCCGTGCGGCGCGAGCGGGCGCTGGCCGCCGAGCTGGCCGCCGCCAACGCCCTGCTGGCGCGCGACGCGGGGGCCGACGCCCTGACGGGCGTCCTGAACCGCCGCGGCCTCCAGGCCGCGCTGGACGGCCTCGACGGCGCCCCGTGCGGCGTCCTCATGGTCGACGTCGACCACTTCAAGGCCTTCAACGACCGCGCCGGGCACCAGGCCGGCGACGAGTGCCTGCGCCGCGTCGCGGGCGCCGTCGCCGCCGCCGTGCGCCCCGGCGACCTCGTCGCCCGCTACGGCGGGGAGGAGTTCGCGGTGCTGCTGCCGGGGGCGGGTGCGGCCGAGGCGCTGGCCGTGGCCCGGCGCGTGCGCGTCGCCGTGGCCGCCCTCGGCGTGGTGCACCCCGCGCGCCCGGACGGGCGGGCGGTCGTCACCGTCAGCGTGGGCGCCGCCGCCTGCGCCGAGGGCGCGCGCGCCGGGCTCGGCGCCGCCGACGCCGCGCTGTACGAGGCCAAGGCCGCCGGCCGCGACGCCGTGCGGGCGGGCGCGGGCGCCCCGGCGGTGGCCCGGTGGGCCTGGTGAGCGCCGCGGCGGGCGGTCGGGGCGGGGTGGGCGGCGCCTGGCGCCGGCGCCGTCAGCGCCGGCTGCTGCGCGGGGCCGGCGCGGTGTCGGGGGCGGTGTACGAGGCGCTGGCCCGCGAGGCCACCGACGTCGTCCTGGTCACCGACGTGGCGGGTACCGTGCGGTTCGCCTCCCCGGCGGTGGTCCGCGCCCTGGGCGTGCGGCCGGAGGACCTGCTGGGCCGGGACTGCTTCGACTGGATCGACCCGCGCGACGCGTCCGCCGTGCGCGCCCGGATCGCCGGTGCCGTGGCCGGGAGCACCGCGGCCGGCGAGCACCGGATCCTCACCTCCGCCGGCACCCGGTGGGTGGAGGTGCGCTTCAGCGACGCCCGCGCCGTGCCCGGTGTCGGCGGCCTCGTGTGGAACTGCCGCGACGTCACGCGGGCCCGCGAGCAGGCCGACGCGCTGCGCGCGGCCGCCCACACCGACGCCCTGACCGGGCTGACCAACCGCCGCCGCCTCGTCCAGCTCGTCGCGGAGGCCGCCACCGCCACGGGCCCGCTGCGCCGCGACCTGGGCCTGGTGCTGCTCAACCTCGACGGCCTCAAGCTCGTCAACGACTCGCTGGGGCACCGCTGCGGCGACGAGGTCGTGCGCACCGCGGCCCGGCGGCTGCGCCCCCTGCTGGGGCCCGCGGACGTCCTGGCCCGCCTGGACGGCGACGAGTTCGTCCTGCTGCACCGCGCGGCGGTGCAGCAGGACCCCCGGGACCCGCAGCGCCCGGGGGAGGGGGCCGCGGACCGGCTGCGCCGCGAGGTGGACCGGCTGGCCGCCCGCGCGCTGCAGGAGGTGGCCCGCCCCGTCGTGCTGCAGGGGCGCCCCACGGTGGTCACGGCGAGCGCCGGCACGGCCGTCGCGCCCGCCGCCGGCACCGGCACGCCCGACGGCGAGGAGGTCGCCAGCGCCCTGCTGCGCGGGGCCGACGTCGCGCTGCGCGAGGCCAAGCAGCGGGGCGGGGCGCGGGCCGTCGCCTTCCGCCCCGGCCTGCGCGAGGCCGCCTCGCAGCGCGAGGCGCTGGCCGCCGACCTGCGCTCGGCGGTGGAGCGGGGGCAGGTCCACGTCGAGTACCAGCCGCAGGTCGACCTGGCCACGGGCCGCACCGTGGGCCTGGAGGCGCTGGCCCGCTGGCACCACCCCGTGCGGGGCCTCGTGCCGCCGGGCGTCTTCGTGCCCGTGGCGGAGGAGACGGGGTCGGTGCTGGGGGTCGGCCGGCACGTCCTGGCGCGGGCGCTGCGCGACCTGCGGCACCTGGACGCGGCCACCGGCAGGACGGACCTGGAGGTCGGCGTCAACGTGTCCGGCCGGCAGCTGGCCGACCCCTCGCTGGTGGACGCGGTCCTGGCGGAGCTGCGCGCCGCGGGCACGGCGCCGCACCGCCTCGTGCTGGAGGTGACCGAGAGCGCCCTGGTCACCGACCTCGACGCCGGCAGCGACGTGCTGCGGCGCCTGCGCGAGCACGGGGTGCGCGTGGCGCTGGACGACTTCGGGACGGGCTGGTCGTCGCTGTCGTACCTGCGCCGGCTGCCCGTGGACGTCCTGAAGATCGACAAGTCGTTCGTGGACGACCACGGCGACCGGGCCGCCGCGGCGCTGCTGGGCGGCATCGCGTCGCTGAGCACCGCGCTGGACCTGCTGACGGTGGCCGAGGGCGTGGAGGACGAGGCGGCCGCCGCGGCGGTGCGGGCGGCGGGCTGCGGCTGGGGCCAGGGGTACCTGTGGGCGCGGCCGATGCCGCTGGAGCGGGTCGTCGACCACCTGCTCGCCGAGGCGGCCGGGACGGCCGGCGGGGCGCCGCGGCCGGGCGCTCAGAACCGCTTGGAGCGCACCACCACGGCGTAGTCGACGCGCAGCCCGTCGTGCTCCGCGAGGAACTCCGCGGCCAGCCGGGGGCCGAACTCGATGCGCGCGACGGCCTCCAGGTCCTCGCGCCGCTCGAACTCCCACGCCACGTCCAGGCTCGTGCGCTCCCAGCCGCGGCGGGCGAAGAAGCGGTCCACGGCCAGCTGGTCCCAGCCGGGCACGGTGCGGGAGAACCAGCGGCCGACGGTGGAGCGGGAGGCGTCGTTGTCGACGACGAACGCGGCGCCGCCGCGGCGCACGACGCGGTCCAGCTCGGCCAGGCCCGGCTCGCAGCCGGGCCCGAAGAAGTACGCCCACCGGGCGTGGACGACGTCGACGCTCGCGTCGGGCAGGGGCAGGGCCGCGGCGCTGCCGTGCAGGACGCGCACGCCGGGGGTGCCGGCGACGCGGGCCAGCGCGCGGCGCAGCAGCGGCGGGTGGGGCTCGACGCCGGTGACGGTCCGGGCGGTGCGCGCGAAGCGCGGCAGGTGGAACCCGGTCCCGCAGCCGACGTCCAGGACGTCGGCGCCGGCCCAGTCGCGCACGGCGCGCACGGCCTCCTCGATCAGCCCGCCGCGGTCCACGGCGAGGTTCTCCCGCTCGTAGACGTCGGGGTGCTCCCACACGTTGGGGCTGGGCACCACCCCCGGCAGCGTCACGGGGACCTCATCGCGGAGCGCCCGCCGGGTGCACGGTCAGCGGCAGCAGCCGCCGGTGCGCGGTGGTGCGCCCGGAGCGGGCCAGCAGCCCCTCGCAGTGCCGCGCCAGCTCCTCGAAGGCGCCGTCGCCGACCATCTCCCGCAGCTCCGGCTCCATGCTGCGGAACACCGGCCGGGAGCCGACGTGGGCCAGCGGGCTGCCGGTGCAGTACCAGTCCAGGTCGTGACCGCCCTCGCCCCAGCCGCGGCGGTCGTACTCGGCGATCGTCACCTCCAGGTACTCGGTGCCGTCGCCGCGGGTCACCGTGCGGTAGGAGCGCTTCAGCGGCAGCTGCCAGCACACGTCCGGCTTCAGCGTCAGCGGCTCCACGCCCTCGTTCAGGGCCAGCAGGTGCAGCGCGCAGCCCGCGCCGGCGGCGAAGCCGGGGCGGTTGGCGAAGACGCAGCCACCGTCCACGACGCGGGTCTTCAGGGCGCCGTCCTCCAGCTCCGTCCAGCCGTCCGGGCCGCGGCCGGCGGCCTCGAACTGCCAGGTGGAGGCGTCCAGGCGCTCCACGGCCGCGGCCACGCGCTCGTGGTCGGCGGGCTCGGTGAAGTGCGCGCCCAGGGCGCAGCAGCCCACGTCGGGGGAGTCCGCGTCCACGCCGCGGCAGCCGCGGCCGAACACGCACGTCCAGTCCGAGGTCAGCCACGTCAGGTCGCAGCGGTAGACGGTGTCCGCGGCGGCGTACGGGTCCTCGGCCACGTCGTCCGGCTCGGGGAACTCCACCCACAGCCGGGGGCCCTCCAGCGGGACCTCGGCGGGCTCCACGGGCTCGGGCGGGCCGGCCGGCGCGGGGCGGGCGCCGGTGGCGGGGGCGGGACGCGCTGGCACCCGACGAGGGTAGGCCGGGGTGAGCGCGGTGGGAGCGCGCGGGCGGCCCGGTCCCGCCCGGTACGGTTCCCGGATGCGCTTGGGCGTTCTGGACGTCGGCTCCAACACGGTCCACTTCCTCGTCGTCGACGCCCACCCCGGTGCCCACCCGATGCCGGTGTCCTCGGTGCGCTCGCTGGTGCGCCTGGCCGAGCACCTGGACGACGCGGGCGCGCTGCGCCCCGAGGGCGTGGACGCGCTGACGCGCGCGGTGGAGGAGTCGGTGCGCGCCTCCGAGGACGCCGGCGTCGAGGAGTGCCTGTCGTTCGCCACCTCCGCGGTGCGCGACGCCGTCAACGGCCAGGAGGTCCTCGACGGCATCGCCGAGCGCACGGGGGTGCGCCTGGAGGTGCTGCCCGGCCGCGCGGAGGCGGACCTGACGTTCCTGGCGGTGCGCCGCTGGTACGGCTGGTCGGCCGGGCGGCTGCTGGTCCTGGACATCGGCGGCGGGTCCCTGGAGATCGCCGTCGGGCTGGACGAGGTGCCCGACGTGTCGGTGTCGCTGCCGCTGGGCGCCGGGCGGCTGACGCGCGACCGCCTGCCGGGCGACCCGCCGAAGGCCGAGGCCGTGCGGGAGGCGCGCCGTTACGTGCGCCAGCGGATCGGCGCCGCGGTGCGCGAGGTGGCGCGCGCGGGCGAGCCGGACCTCGTCGTCGTCACCAGCAAGACGTTCCGCAGCCTGGCCCGCCTGACCGGCGCCGCGCCGAGCGCCGAGGGCCCGCGGGTGCGGCGCACGCTGCGGCTGGACAAGCTCGCGCCCTGGGTGCCGAAGCTGGCGACGATGAAGGCCAAGGCCCGCCAGGACCTGCCGGGCGTCTCCGTCGAGCGCGCGCCGCAGCTGCTGGCCGGGGCGCTGGTGGCCGAGGCCGCGTTCGAGCTGCTGGGCGTGGAGGAGGCGCTGGTGGGCCCGTGGGCGCTGCGCGAGGGGCTGATCCTGCGCCGGCTGGACGCCATCGGCGCCGAGCGGGCGCCCGTGCGCGAGCGCACCGGCGCGGGTCGGGCCTAGCGTGGACCCCGTGCACCCCGTCCAGCCCGCAGCGGGGGGTCGTCCCCCGGTGGGGCTGTCCACCTCCTGCTCCTACCCCGAGTCGACGACCGCGGCCTTCGAGATCGCCGGGCGGCTCGGCTACGACGGCGTCGAGGTCATGGTGTGGACGGACCCCGTCAGCCAGGACGCGGGGGCGCTGCGCCGCCTTGTCGAGCACTACGGCGTGCCGGTGCTGTCGGTCCACGCGCCGACGCTGCTGCTGACGCAGCGCATCTGGGGCCGCGGGGACCCGTGGGGCAAGGTGGAGAAGAGCTGCGAGGTGGCCGCCGAGCTGGGCGCCGGCACGGTCGTCGTGCACCCGCCGTTCCGCTGGCAGCGCGAGTACGCGGCCGGGTTCGTGGAGGGCGTGCGGGCGCTGGAGGCCAGCACGGGCGTGGTGCTGGCCGTGGAGAACATGTTCCCGTGGCGCGCCCGGGGCCGGGAGGTCGTGGCGTACGCGCCCGGCTGGGACCCCACGCACGTCGGCTACGACCACCTGACGCTGGACCTGTCGCACGCGGCGACGTCGGGCCGGAACTCCCTGGAGCTGACCCGCGCGTTCGGCGAGCGCCTGGCGCACGTGCACCTGTGCGACGGGTCGGGGTCGATGAAGGACGAGCACCTGGTGCCCGGGGACGGCGCGCAGCCGTGCGCGGAGGTCCTGCAGCACCTGGCGGCCACCGGGTTCACCGGCGCGGTCGTCGCCGAGGTCAACACGCGCCGGGCCCGCGGCCGGGCCGCCCGCGAGCACGAGCTGGCCCGCACGCTGGCCTTCGCCCGCGAGCACCTGGCGGCCCCCGCCACCACCCCCGGGGCGGGCGCGTGAGCGCGGCGCCCGCGGGCGGGGGCACGCTCGCGCTGGTCGGCGCCGGCGTCATGGGGCAGACCCTGCTGGGCGGGCTGCTGCGCGCCGGCCGCGACCCGGCCAGCGTGCTGGTGGTCGACCGCCGCGCCGGGCGCGCGCGCGAGCTGCACGAGCGCTTCGGCGTGCGCGTCGTGGCCGCGGGCGTCGGCGCGGGCGCCGGGGAGGGCGTGGCGGCGGTGCGCTCGGCCGACACCGTCGTCGTGGCCGTCAAGCCGCAGGACATCGCCGAGCTGCTGGACGCCCTGGCCCCGCACCTGCGCGACGACGTGCTGCTGGTGTCGCTGGCGGCCGGGGTGACGACGGCGGCGGTCGAGGCGCGGCTGCGGCCGGGCACGGCGGTCGTGCGGGTCATGCCGAACACGCCGTCGCTGGTGGACGAGGGGATGGCGGGCCTGGCGGGCGGCTCGTCGGTCTCCGACGAGGACCTGGCCACGGCCGAGCAGCTGATGCGCTCGTGCGGGCGCGCGGTGGTGCTGCCGGAGAAGCACCTGGACGCCGTGACGGCGCTGTCCGGGTCGGGCCCGGCGTACGTCTTCTACGTGGTGGAGGCGATGGTCGAGGCGGGTGTCCTGCTGGGCCTGCCGCGGGCCACGGCCACGGAGCTGGTCGTGCAGACCGTCGTGGGGGCCGGGGCGATGCTGCGCGAGACGGGGCAGCACCCGACGGTGCTGCGCGAGCAGGTCACCTCACCCGCGGGCACGACGGCCGCGGCGCTGCGCCAGCTGGACGACTCCGGGGTGCGGGCGGCGCTGGTGTCGGCCGTGGAGGCGGCGTGGGCGCGCTCGCGGCAGCTGTCGGGGGACTGACGGTGCGGACGGCGGGCTGTCCGGGGGCGGGTGCGGTGGGTAGCGTGCGCGCATGCGTCCCGCCGGCCAGGTCGTGACCCCTGCCGAGGGGTCCGCCGCGGCGGACCCGCGGACCGGGGCGGGCGCTCCGGCGCCGGACGCCGCGCCGGACGCGGTCAGGGTCGTGTGGGACCCGGTGTTCAACCAGTACGACTTCGGCCGCTGGCACCCGATGGCGCCCGTGCGCCTGGACCTGACGGCCCGGCTGTGCGAGGAGCTGGGGCTGTTCGCCCGCGAGGGCGTCGAGGTGGTCAGCGCCCGCCCGGCCTCGGACGAGCTGCTGCTGCGGGTGCACGAGCAGGACTACGTGCGCGCGGTGCAGGCGGCCTCGGCGGACCCGCGGGTGGCCGAGGCGGTGTTCGGGCTGGGCACCGAGGACGACCCGGCCTTCCCCGGGATGCACGAGGCCGCGGCCCGCATCGTGGGCGCCTCGGTGGACCTGGGGCTGGCGCTGCTGCGCGGCGAGGCGGCGCACGGGGTGAACTTCTGCGGCGGCATGCACCACGCCAAGCCGGGCTGCGCGAGCGGGTTCTGCGTCTACAACGACGCCGCGGTGGCGATGCGCGCGATGCTCGACGCGGGGGCCGAGCGCGTGGCCTACGTGGACCTGGACGTGCACCACGGCGACGGCACCGAGGCGGTCTTCTGGGACGACCCGCGGGTCCTGACGATCAGCGTGCACGAGTCGGGCACGACCCTGTTCCCGGGCACGGGCTACGCCGACGAGCTGGGCGGGCCGGACGCGCTGGGCTCCGCGGTGAACCTGGCGCTGCCGGCGGGGGTGCGCGACGGGGACTGGCTGCGGGCGGTGCACGCGGTGGTGCCGCAGCTGGTGCGGGCGTTCGCGCCGGACGTGCTGGTCACCCAGCACGGCTGCGACACCCACGCGCTGGACCCGCTGGGCCACTTCGCCGTCTCGGTGGACGCCCAGCGCGCGGTGGCGCGCTCGATGCACGAGCTGGCGCACGAGGCCGCGGGCGGGCGGTGGCTGGCGCTGGGCGGCGGCGGGTACGAGGTGGTGGACGTGGTGCCGCGCACGTGGGCGCACCTGGTCGCGGAGGCGTCGCGGCAGCCGCTGGAGCCGGCGACGCCGGTGCCGCCGGGCTGGCGCCGCTACGTGGAGGAGCTGACGGGCCGGCCGGGACCTGCGTCGATGACGGACGGTGGCAGCGCCACCTGGACGGGCTGGGAGTCCGGCTACGACCCGGACGCCGCGGTGGACCGGGCGGTGCTGGCGACGCGGCGGGCGGCGTTCCCGCTGCACGGGCTGGACCCCGAGTTCGACTGACGTGTTCGACCGAGCGTGACCGCGCCGGGCCTCGTCGTCGCCGTGCGTGAGGTGCTTGCACCGGCCAGATAGGTGACTGTCGGTAGTGATTTGGACACGGAGATCTTCCACGGGGGTCACTCCTGCCCCTATGGTGGAGGTGTGAACGCGCCCCGACCGGGCCGGCCGGTCCGGACGGCGGGCCGCCGGTGCGCGACTGAGGGGTGTGCGTGGTGATGCCTGAGGACCGCCCGCTGTCCGACGTCCGCTTCCTGACCGTGGCGGAGGTGGCGTCGATGATGCGCGTGTCGAAGATGACGGTCTACCGGCTCGTCCACAGCGGTGAGCTGCCCGCCGTCCGCGTCGGCCGCTCCTTCCGCGTGCCCGAGGACGCCGTCCACGAGTACCTGCGCCAGTCCTTCATCGACACCGCCTGAGCCGCCCGGGGGAGCGCGCGGGCGCCGGGACCCGCCGCGGCCGGTAGACTCCCGTGCGGTTCGCCGCGTCGCAGCGGCGCGAGCAGGCACCGCGAGAAGCACCGTCGAGTGAGCGAGGACCCCTTGGGCTCTGTCATCAAGAAGCGTCGCAAGCGCATGGCGAAGAAGAAGCACCGCAAGCTCCTGCGGCGCACGCGCCACCAGCGCCGCAACAAGAAGTGAGCTGACACCGGCTCCACCGCGAGGGGGGGGGCCCCGCCGGGGGCCCGCCGGAGCGGCGGGCCCGGGGCGCCGGCGGGGGCCGCCTGCGGGGGCGCGCGGC
>NZ_JBJLSH010000055.1:0-21665 GCF_050871905.1 Kineococcus haloalkalitolerans | reverse complement strand
CGGGCGCTGCAGCGCCCGGGCCCCTCGCGCGTCCGGGCCCGCGGTCCGGTCCTGCGCGGGGCCCGCGGTCCTGCGCGGCGGCCGGACCTCGCGATTTGGTGCAGCGGCCACCGTGGCGTAACCTCGTCGACGCGACGCGGGGTGGAGCAGCTCGGTAGCTCGCTGGGCTCATAACCCAGAGGCCGCAGGTTCAAATCCTGCCCCCGCTACTCGACACGGGAGGCCCGGACCACACGGTCCGGGCCTTCCGTCGTCCCCGGAGCTGTCGCGGCGGACCGGGCCCTGAGCTCCGGGCGCCGATTTGGTCCGACGGCCGCCGTGGCGTAACCTCGTCGACGCGACGCGGGGTGGAGCAGCTCGGTAGCTCGCTGGGCTCATAACCCAGAGGCCGCAGGTTCAAATCCTGCCCCCGCTACTCGACACGGAGGCCCGGACCACACGGTCCGGGCCTCCGTCGCGTCCGGTCCCGGCTCAGGCACCCACGTAGTCGGCCAGGTACCGGCCGGTCAGCGTGGAGCGCGCCGCCACCAGCTCGGCGGGGGTGCCCTCGAAGACGACGCGGCCGCCGTCGTGACCGGCGCCCGGCCCGAGGTCGATGACCCGGTCCGCGTGCGCCACGACGGCCTGGTGGTGCTCGACCACCAGCACCGACGTGCCCCCGTCCACCAGGCGGTCCAGCAGGCCCAGCAGCTGCTCGACGTCGGCCAGGTGCAGACCTGTCGTCGGCTCGTCGAGCACGAGCAGCCCGCCGCGCTGGACCGGGCGGGTCGCCAGCTTCAGCCGCTGGCGCTCCCCGCCGGACAGGGTGGTCAGCGGCTGTCCGAGGGTTAGGTAGCCCAGGCCGACGTCGGCCAGGCGCTCCAGCACCGCCAGGGCCGCGGGCACCCGCGCCTCGCCGGAGGCGAAGAACTCCAGCGCCCCGGTCACCGGCAGGGCCAGGACCTCGCTGATGTCGCGCCCGCCCAGGTGCAGCTGCAGCACCTCGTCCCGGTAGCGCCGGCCCTCGCAGTCCTCGCAGGTGCTCTCCACGCTGGCCATCACGCCCAGGTCGGTGACGACCACGCCGGCGCCGCCGCAACCGGGGCAGGCCCCCTCGGAGTTGGCGCTGAACAGGGCCGGCTTGACCCCGTTGGCCTTCGCGAACGCCTTGCGCACCGGGTCCAGCAGCCCGCTGTACGTGGCCGGGTTGCTGCGCCGGGACCCGCGGACCGGGGACTGGTCGACGACCACGACACCGTCGCGGTGGGCGATCGAGCCGTGCACCAGCGAGCTCTTGCCCGAGCCGGCCACCCCGGTGACGGCGACGAGCACGCCCAGGGGCACGTCCACGTCGACGTCGCGCAGGTTGTTCGTGGACGCGCCGCGGACCTCCAGCACCCCGGTCGGGGTCCGCACCGACGGCTTCAGCCGCGCTCGGTCGTCGAGGTGGCGGCCGGTGGTCGTGCCGCTGGCGCGCAGCCCGGCCACGGTGCCCTCGAAGCAGACGGTGCCGCCGAGCGTCCCGGCGCCGGGGCCGAGGTCGACGACGTGGTCGGCGGCCTCGACCACCTCGGGCTTGTGCTCGACGACGAGCACGGTGTTGCCCCCGTCGCGCAGCTGCCGCAGCAGTCCGGTCATCCGCTCGACGTCGTGCGGGTGCAGGCCCGCGGTGGGCTCGTCGAAGACGTAGGTGACGTCGGTCAGCGCGGAGCCGAGGTGGCGGATCGTCTTCGTGCGCTGCGCCTCCCCGCCGGACAGGGTGCTCGCGGGCCGGTCCAGGGACAGGTACCCGAGCCCGATGGCGTCGAAGGAGTCCAGCAGGTGCTGCAGCCCGCGCACGAGCGGCGCGACCTCCGGCTCGTCGACCCCGCGGACCCAGGCGGCCAGGTCGGTGATCTGCATCGCGCACACCTCGGCGATGTTCACCCCGCGCACCCGCGAGGAGCGCGCCTCGGGGCCCAGCCGAGTGCCGTCGCAGCCGGGGCAGGTCGTGAACGTCACCGCGCGCTCGACGAAGGCGCGCACGTGCGGCTGCATCGCCTCGACGTCCTTGGACAGGATCGACTTCTGGATCTTGGGGATGAGCCCCTCGTAGGTGAGGTTGATCCCGTCGACCTTGATCTTGGTCGGCTCCCGGTGCAGCAGGTCGTGGCGCTCGCGCTCGGTGTAGTCGCGGATCGGCTTGTCGGGGTCGAGGAACCCGCTGCCGGCGTAGACGCGCCCGTACCAGCCGTCGTTGCCCCACCCCGGGATGGTGAAGGGCCCCTGGGCGAGGGACTTGCTGTCGTCGTAGAGGGCGGCCAGGTCGATGTCGGTGACGCGGCCGGTGCCCTCGCAGCGCGGGCACATGCCGCCGAGCCGGGTGAACGTGGCCTTCTCGGTGCGGGTGCGGCCCTCTCCACGCTCCACGGTGATCGCGCCGCTGGCCCGCACGGACGGCACGTTGAAGGAGTAGGCGCCCGGGGGGCCGATGCGCGGCTCGCCCAGCCGGCTGAAGAGGATGCGCAGCAGCGCGTTCGCGTCGGTGGCGGTGCCGACGGTGGAGCGCGGGTCGGCGCCCATCCGCTCCTGGCCGACGACGATCGCCGTGGTCAGGCCCTCCAGCAGGTCCACGTCCGGGCGCGCCAGCGACGGCATGAAGCCCTGCACGAAGGCGCTGTACGTCTCGTTGATCAACCGCTGCGACTCCGCGGCGATCGTCGCGAAGACCAGCGAGCTCTTGCCCGAGCCGGACACGCCCGTGAACACCGTCAGGCGGCGCTTGGGCAGCTCGACGCTGACGTCGCGCAGGTTGTGCTCGCGGGCGCCGACGACCCGGATCACCTCGTGGAGGTCGGCGGGGTGCTGCTGGACGGGGTGCTGCTCGTCGACGTGCCTGGTCACGAGGCCTCCGGTGCGGGCGGATCGGTGGTCGCGGCGGCCCTCACGCGGGCCGCTCCTGCACGCGCAGCAGGTTCCCGGCGGGGTCGCGGACGGCGCAGTCGCGCACGCCCCAGTCCTGCTGCACCGGCTCCTGCACGACGTCGGCCCCGGCGGCCACGAACCGCTCGAAGGCCGCGTCGAGGTCGTCGGCGGTCAGCAGCAGCCCGGCGAAGGTCCCCTTGGCCATCATCGCGGCGACCGTGCGGACCTCCTCCGGCGTGCGGCCGGGGTCCGCCGACGGGGGCTCCAGGACGATCGAGGTGCCGGCGCCGCCGGGCGGGCCCACGGTGATCCAGCGCAGCTCGCCGTAGCCGACGTCGCCGCGGACCTCGAAGCCGAGGACGTCGCGGTAGAACGCCAGGGAGGCGTCGGGGTCCTCGTGCGGCAGGAAGACGGAGCGGACGTCGATGCCTGTGCCTGTGCCTGTGTCCATGGCCGTCATGCTGCTCCGGCGCGCACCCGCGCGGCTTCTCCGTCCCTGACCGGTCGCGTCACCCGCCGGGCCACGCACCCCGGCAGCCGGTCGGCCGCCCCGCCGCGCGCCAGGCGGCGGTACGTGGCCGGCGGCACGCCGACCAGCTCGGTGAAGCGGGTGGTGAAGGAGCCCAGGGACGTGCAGCCGACCGCCAGGCACACCTGCGTGACGGGCAGGTCGGTCGAGCGCAGCAGCGCCATCGCCCGCTCCACGCGGCGCGTCATGAGGTAGCGGTGCGGCGGCTCGCCGTAGGCGCGGCGGAACTCGCGGCTGAGGTGCCCGGCCGACAGGTGCACCCCGCGCGCCAGCGCCTCGACGTCCAGCGGCCGGGCGTGCTCGCGGTCGATCCGGTCCCGCACGCGGCGCAGCAGCCGCAGCAGGCTCAGCTGCCCGTCCTCGGCGGAGGTCACCCCGGCATCGTGGCGAGCGGTGCCCGCGCCGTCCAGACCCCCGTGCGGGCGCGGGGGAGGGCGGCGCGGGCGCGCCCGTCAGTCGGAGCGGCCCGTGGTGGTGACGGTGGCCGGCTCGGTGGTCGTCGGCTCCTCGCTGCCGGGGGCGACGCGCACCGTGCGCGGGCCGCCGGTGCCCGCGCCGGGCGCACCGTCGCGCGGGGTCAGCCGGCCCATCAGCTCCTGCAGGTCCAGGCCGGTGGTCCGCTTGACCACCTCCAGCGTCTCGGTGAGGTTCGTGCCCACGCTGCGCGAGAGCTGCGAGGCGCCGTCGGTGGAGATGACGGTGAGGTCGCTGATGGCCGACATGGGCGCGGCCAGCTCCCGGGCCACCTGCGGCAGCACGTCGGTGACCATCTGCGCCACCGCCGCGTCGCCGTAGCGCTCGAACGCCTCCGCGCGCAGCCGCATCGTCTCCGCCTCGGCCTCACCGCGGGCGCGGATCGCGGCGGCCTCCGCCTCGCCCTCCAGGCGGGTCGCCTCGGCCAGCGCCCGGCGGCGGTCCAGCTCGGCCTGGCCTGCCACGCGCACCCGCTGGGCGTCGGCCTCGGCGGCCAGCGTGATGCGGTTGGCCTCGGCCTCCGCCTCGAAGATCTCCGAGTTGCGGCGGGCCTGGGCCTGCTGCTCGGCCTCGTACCGGCGGGCGTCGGCGGGCCGGCGCACCTCGGTGTCCAGCTGCCGCTCGGTCAGCTCGGCCTGGCGCTGGGCGACGCGCTCCTGCTCGACGAGGACCTCCTGGTCGCGGGCGGCCTTGGCCAGCACGCCCGCGGCGTCGGCGCGCGCCTGCGCCGTGTCCGTCTCCGCCTTGAACTCCGCCTGGCGCAGCGACAGGTCGCGCTGGGCGGCGGCCACCTGCGCCTGGGCCCGCGCCTCGGCCTGCTGGGACTCCTGCAGCGAGTTCGCCTCCGCGATGGCGGCGTTCTGCGCGGCGACGGCGGCCTCGGGCCGGCCCAGGTCGCGCAGGTAGTTCACGTCGTCGCTGACGTCCTGGATCTGGAAGGTGTCCAGCACGAGGCCCTGGTTGGTCAGCGAGCTCTCGGCCTCCTCGGCCACCCGGGAGGCGAACGCGGCGCGGTCGCGGATGATCTCGTCGACGGTCAGCGTGCCGACGATGGAGCGCAGCGACCCGGCCAGGACCTCCTGCGTGAAGCTCTCGATCTCGTCCTGCTGCTGCAGGAAGCGCTGCGCGGCCGCGCGCACGGAGTCCTCCGTGCCGCCGACCTTGATGATGGCCACGCCGTCCAGGTTCAGCCGGATGCCCTTGGCGGACACCGCCCCGCGGATCTGCACGGAGATGCGGCGCGAGGCCAGCGACAGCGAGTACGACTGCTGCACGAACGGCAGGACGAACACGCCGCCGCCCATGACGACCTTCTGCCCGGACAGGTCGGTGCTGATCCGGCCCGTCTCCGGGTTGGTCACCGGCTTGCCCTTGCGACCGGTGACGATGAACGCCTCCGACGGCCCGGCGATCTTGTAGCGGCGCACGAGGGCGACGAGCAGGATCAGGACGACGAGGACAGCGGCGGCGATCGCCACCACGGACGCGGTCAGTTCGAACACGGTGCCTCCTGGGCGGGTGGGGCCGGTGCTCCGCCGGGACGGCGGGTGGGGCGGGGAGCGCCGGGGGTCACCCGGCGTCCAGCGGGCGGACGCGCACGGCGGTGGGGGAGATCAGCTCGACGACCTCGACGGCGTCCCCGCGGCGCAGGTCGCCGTCGCCGACGGCGGTCCACTTCACGGTCGTGCCGTGCAGCTGCAGGTGGACCTCGCCGTAGCGGCCGGCGCCGGCCGGCGTGGTGACGCGGCCGCGGGCGCCGAGGACCGTCTGCGACGTCTCCGGTCCGCTGCGCTTGAGCGCGCGCACCAGCAGCCCGGCGGCCAGCAGCGTCACGACGGCCACGCCGGCGCCGAGGGCGCTGGCCGCGCCCGGCCCCCAGCCGAGGCCGGAGACCGCGACGATCCCGGTCAGGCCGAACAGGGCCGCGGCCGCGGACACCGAGGTCAGCGACAGGAACCCGCCGCCGAGGTCGAGGTCGAGCGCGTCCAGCAGGCCGTCGAAGAGGACGGACAGCACGCACAGCGCGCCGCCCACGACGGCCACGACGACGAACGCGGTCATCCGCTGACACCCCCTGCGGCGGACCCTACCCGCCGTGATCGCCGCCGCGGGGGAGGCCGGCGGCTCAGCGCGGCAGCAGCGGCTCCACGACCGAGCGCAGCAGGTCCGGGCCCTGCAGGGTCAGGACCGACTCGGGGTGGAACTGGATGCCGGCGAACCCGGGCCCGCGCACGGCCACCACCTCGTCGGCCGGGCCGGTCGCCACCTGCACGCCCTGCCCGGCCAGCCGCTCCAGCGCCGCGCCGTCGACCCGGGCCGTGAAGGAGTTGTAGAACCCCACGGTCGCGCTGCGGCCGAACAGGTCCACCTCCAGCTGGGCGCCCTGGTGCGGGGAGTCCTTGCGCCGCAGCGGCAGGCCGAGCTCGCCGGCCAGCAGCTGGTGCCCCAGGCAGACCCCCAGCAGCGGGTTGCCGCCGTCGCGGGCCGCGCCGACCGCGCCGCGCGCCAGCTCCTGCAGCCGCAGCAGGCGCGGGTCCGAGGCGTCGCGCGGGTCGCCGGGGCCGGGGCCCAGGACGACCAGGCCGCGGTGGCCGGCCAGCTCGCCGTCCAGGGCGGGGTCGTCGTAGCGCAGGACCCGTGCCCGCAGCCCCGCCGAGGCCAGCAGGTGCGCGAGCATCGCGGTGAACGTGTCTTCGGAGTCCACCACGAGCGCCTCGCCCAGCGGCGCCCCGTCGGCCGGCCGCTGCGGCTCCAGCCAGAACCGGGCCAGCCGGTCGCGGCGGGAGGCCAGCAGCCCGGCCACCCGCGGGTCCGCCGACAGCGGCACCCGCCGCGCCGGCGCGCTGCCGGAGGCCGTGCGCTGCACGGGCGGCAGCGCGCCCAGCGCGCGCAGGACGCCCGCGGACTTCGCGTGCGTCTCGGCGACCTCGCCCTCGGGCGTGGACCCGCGCACCAGCGTCGCGCCCACGGACACGCGCGCGTGCGCCGAGCCGTCCGGGCGCGGGCGCAGGTCGGCGGTGCGGATGAGGATGGGGGAGTCCAGGGTCTGCGCGCCGTCGGCGTCGCGGCCCAGCAGCGCCAGCGCCCCGGCGTAGTAGCCGCGCCCGGACGGCTCGAAGCGGCGGATGACGCGGCAGGCGCTCTGCAGCGGCGAGCCCGTCACGGTCGCCGCGAACATCGTCTGGCGCAGCACCTCGCGCGCGTCCAGGGTGCTGCGCCCGCGCAGCTCGAACTCGGTGTGCGCGAGGTGGGCCATCTCCCGCAGGTACGGGCCGTGGACGGTGCCGCCCAGGTCGCCGACGGAGCACATCATCTTCAGCTCCTCGTCGACCACCATGAACAGCTCCTCGACCTCCTTGGGGTCGGTGAGGAACTCCACGAGGCCGTCGGGGTCGGGCCCTCCCGCGGGGTAGCGGTAGGTGCCGGAGATGGGGTTCATGACGACCTCGCCGCGGGCCATGCGCACGTGCACCTCGGGGCTGGCGCCCACCAGGGTGCGCCCGCCGCCGGCCTCGCCGGTGTGCACGACGAACGTCCAGTAGGCGCCCTGCTCGGCCAGCAGCAGCCGCCGGAACAGGCTCAGCGCGGTGGCCGGGCCGAACCCGTCGACGACGGCGTCCACGTCGCGGCGGATGACGAAGTTCGCGCCGGTGCCCTCGGCGATCTCGGTGTCCACGACGCGGCGCACCACGTCGGCGTAGGCGGCGTCGTCCAGGTCGGGGGCGACGTCGCGCAGCGCCACCTCCTCGTCGGGCAGCTCGTCGAGCAGGTCCTCCACGGCGAACTCGTCGGCCCGCTCGACGGCCAGCACCAGCAGGGGGGTGCCGTCGTCGTGGACCTCGAACCCGCGCTCGCGCAGCTGCCGGAACGGCACGAGGGCCAGCGCGTCGCGCACGGGCCCGGTGGCCGGGCCGGTGGGCGCGCCGCTGGGCAGGGGCACGTCGGCCAGCCGCTCCACCTCGGTGACCGGCCCGCGCAGGACCTCCACGGGGCCGGGCAGGCCGGTGGCGGGGTCCAGGCGGCGCAGCAGCGCGAACGGGCCCGCGCCCGGGGCCAGCAGGTCGGCGACGACCTGCGCGGGGGAGGGGGGCGTGGAGGGGGGCTCGGTGCTCACGGGTTCTCCTCGGGGTTCGGCGGGGCCGACCGTCGAGGGACCCGCGGTGCCGGCCCCTCGACGAGGCGACCACCGCAGGACGGAGCGTCAGGCGGTCGCCGACACCCACCACCACGCAGCGCGCAGCACCCGCGGGGCGCGGGGCAGCGGCTCGGCGGTGGTCACGGGCGCCACCCTAGCCCGTGGCCGCTCCGCGCGGGCGGGGACCGCCCCGGTAGCGTCGCCCCGGTGACCGCAGAGCAGCAGCACCAGGCCCCCGACGCCACCGGCGACGCGCCCGTCGTCCTCGTCCTGCACGGCGCCTCCGGCGACCTGTGCCGGCGCCTCGTCCTGCCCGCCCTCTTCGAGCTGGCCCGCCGCGAGCTCCTGCCCGCCGACTGGCGCGTGGTGGGCGCCGGGCGCGGCGAGTGGTCCCGGGAGGACTTCGTGCGCCACGTGCGCGAGGCCCTGGAGGAGTTCGGGCCCCAGCCGTCCGAGGGCCCCTGGGACGAGGTGGAGTCCCGCCTGCTGGCCGCCGGCGGCGGCTTCGCCGTCGAGGACGCCGGCGAGCTGCCCGGTGTGCTCGAGCGCGCGCAGGAGGAGCTGGGCGGCTCCGCGCGCGTCGTGCACTACCTGGCGGTGCCGCCGTCGGCGTTCCTGCCGATGACGAAGGCGTTCGAGGCGCACGGCCTGGTCGAGGGCGCCACCGTCGTCTACGAGAAGCCCTACGGCACCTCGCTGGACAGCTTCGAGGAGCTGGACGCCGAGGTGCAGCGCGTCTGGGACGAGGAGCAGGTCTTCCGCATCGACCACTTCCTCGCCTTCGAGGCGATGCAGGACGTCATCCACGCCCGCTTCGCCAACCCGTGGCTGGCGGCGCTGTGGAACCGCGAGCACGTCGCGCAGGTGCAGGTCGACGTCGCCGAGACCCTCGACGTCGCCCAGCGCGCGTCCTTCTACGACGCCACCGGCGCCTTCCTCGACATGATCGTCACCCACCTGTTCCAGATGGCGGCGACCGTGGCGATGGAACCGCCCGCCGACCTGGGCCCCGGCGCCCTGCAGGAGGCCCGCGACGCGGCGCTGGAGAGGTTCCGGCCGCTGCAGCCCGAGGACGTCGTGCTGGGCCGCTTCGACGGCTACCTCGACATCGACGGCGTGCCCGAGGACTCCACCACCGACACCCTCGCCGCCGCGCGCGTGTGGGTGGACACCGACCGCTGGCGCGACGTGCCGTTCCTGCTGCGCAGCGGCAAGAAGATGGCCGCCGACGAGCAGCGCGTCACCCTCGTGCTCAAGCCCGCCGCCGAGGGCCCGTACGCGGGCACCGAGCTGGGCGAGCCCGCGGCCGTCAGCTTCTCGCTCCTGGAGGGCGGCGCCCTCGACGTGCGCCTGACCGTGCGCACCCCCGGCGTGGAGGGCGGGCTGTCCCAGGGCACCGCGACCCTGCCGCTGGACGGCCTGGACGGCCAGCGCGAGGCCCCGCCCTACACGCACCTGGTGCGCCACCTGCTCGACGGCGACCGCTCCCTGTTCACCGGGGTGCCGGGCCTGCGGGCGGCGTGGCGGGCCATCGAGCCCTTCGCCGCCGACCGTCCCGCCGTCCAGCCCTACGCGCCGGGCACCTGGGGCCCGGACGAGGTGGACCGCCTGGCCGAGCCCGGCCGGTGGTTCCTGCGCTGACCCCGGCCGCGCGCACGACGAGGCCCCCACGACCGCGGTCGTGGGGGCCTCGTCGTGTCCCGGGGAGCGCTCAGAGCACCACGCAGGCGGCGGGGCGGCCCCAGCCGGCCACGGGCCGCACGAGCGCGCGGCCCGCGTCGCCCCAGCGGCCGTGGTGCAGCACGTGCACGAGGTGGCGCGGGGGGCAGCGGCGGGACAGGACGACCCCGGCCAGCAGCGCGGAGACCAGCGAGCAGACGACCACCGACTCCTGGCTCGTCGCCGCGCCGTAGACCGTCCACAGCAGCGCCGACAGCTGGGTGAGGGCGAACGTGGCGGGCGCGATGCCGTTGAGCGGTTCGCCGCCCAGCGCGGTGCGCACCTGCGGCACCATCCGGACCAGCGAGACGACGGTGGCGGCGACCCCGACCGCGGTCGCGCCGGCGACGACGGCCGTGACGGCCACGGCCGCCGACCAGGCGCCCACCGCCAGCCACGTGGTGCCCAGGCGCACGCCCAGCCGGCGGGCGGCCAGCGCCGCGGTGAGCACGGCGCACGCCAGGCCGGGCACGTTGGCGACCAGCTGGGCGGGGTCGAGCAGCATCAGCCCGTAGGTCAGCCACGTCCCGGCGCCGAGGACGCCCAGGACGGTCGAGGGGTAGGACAGGCCGCTGGCGTCGGGGCTGCGCAGCAGCCGCAGCACCTGCGGGACACCGGTGACGATGCCGATGGAGGCGGCCACGAGGCCGAGGGCGGAGATCAGCGGAGCGACGAGCACGTGCCTGTGCATCGGGCGGCCCGCCGCAGGTGCTTGAGGCGCCTCCGCGACGGCCCGCCTGTGGTGTGCGCCACAGGCGGGCCGGGACGGTCAGGGCCGGCGCGCGCCGTCCACGCCGTCGAGCGCCGCCCGGCCCCCGCGCACGCCCGCGCCGCGCCGCCCGTGGTGGTCCTGGCGGGGCAGCACGACACCGCGCGCGCCGTCCACGCCGTCCACGCCGTCCACGCCGCTGGTGTCGGTGTCGGTGCGCGTCCCGCCGACCCGCACCCGCGGCAGGGCCTGCGGGTGGCGGTCGCGCAGCAGCGCCACGAGCTCCTCTCGCACCGCGCAGCGCAGGTCGAACAGGCGGCCGGCGTCCCCGGCGCTGACCAGCACCCGCAGCCGCACGAACGAGCCGACGGCGTCGGTGACCTGGAGGGCGTACGTGCGCCCGTCCCAGTTCGGGTGCGCGGCCACGAAGGCCTCCAGGTGCCCGCGCACCCGGTCCACCGGCACGTCCCAGTCCACGTCGGCCTCGACCGCGCCGACCACCTCCGCGCTGCTGCGCGTCCAGTTCTGGAAGGGCGTGGTCGTGAAGTACGTCGAGGGCAGGATCAGCCGGCGCTGGTCCCACACGCGCACCACCACGTAGGTCAGGGTGATGTCCTCGATGTTGCCCCACTCGCCCTCGACGACGACCACGTCGTCCACGCGCAGGCCGTCGGTGAAGGCGATCTGCAGGCCGGCGAACACGTTCGCCAGCGACGTCTGGGCGGCCAGGCCCGCCACCACCGACAGCAGGCCCGCCGAGGCCAGGACGCTGGCGCCCAGCCCGCGGGCCCCGGGGATGGTCAGCATCATCGAGGCGACGGCCACCACGACGATCGCCACGACGACGATCCGCTTGAGCAGCGTCACCTGGGTGCGGCGCTGGCGCGCGCGCCGGTTGTCGGCCACGCCCACGTCGTAGCGGCGCAGCAGGACGTCCTGCACGGTGTTGACGGCCACGACGAGCAGCCAGGCCACCATCGCGACCACCAGCAGGCCGATGACCTGCAGCGTCGGGTCCCGCCAGTCCGCCGGCCGCGTGTACACCTGCAGCGCCGTGCGGGCCGCCAGCAGGCCCAGCAGAGCTGCCAGGGGCCGCCGGCCGCGCTGGCCCAGGCGGCAGAGGATCTCGCGGCGGCGGCCGAGGCGGCGCACCGCCAGGGCGGCCAGCTCGCCGACGGCGATGGCGACGACGGCGGACACGGCGGCGACGGCGAGCGTCAGCCACACGGAGGTCTCGATGGTGGGCACGGGGTGCGGCTCCTGCGGGGTGTCGAGGGTGGACATCGACGTCCTGCGGACCGGCCCACCGTAGGGGCGCCCGGCACGGGCCCGCAGCCCGGCGGCGGGGCCGTCCGGGTCACCTGCACACGACCCGCACACCCCCTCAGCCGGGCAACCACCCCACCCGGCCGGCCAGCGCCGCGTACCCCACGAAGGCCACCACGTCGATCGCGGTGTGCGCCACGACCAGCGGCGCCACCCGCCCCCAGCGCCGGTACACCTCGGCGAACACCAGCCCCATGAGGACGTTGCCGACGAAGCCGCCCAGCCCCTGGTAGAGGTGGTACGAGCCGCGCAGCAGGGCGCTGACCGCGAACGCGGGGACCGTGCGCACCCCCAGCTGCGACAACCGGTGCAGCAGGAAGCCGACGACGAGGACCTCCTCGAGCACCCCGTTGGCCGCGGCGTTCAGCACCGCCACGGGCACGGTCCACCAGGCGCCCGACAGCGTGGAGGCCTGCACCTGCGTGTTCGCGCCGACGGCGACCGCCCCCAGGTACAGCAGCAGTCCGCAGCCGCCGATCACCGCGGCCAGGGCCAGGCCGCCCAGCAGGTCGCGGCCCGGCCGGGAGCGGTCGAAGCCCACCGTGCGCAGCGACCCGCCCTCGCGGGCCAGCAGGTAGGCCACGAGCAGGACGGGCGCCAGCAGCTGCGCGACGCGCACGAGCTGGAACGCCAGGTCCAGCCACGGCCGGTCGGGGGCGTAGCTGCCCAGCACCGTCGACGTCTGGGCGTTCAGCGGCACCGGGGCCGTCAGCGCGCCCACGAGGCTCACCAGCGCCCGCACCCCGCTCAGGCCCAGCGAGACCGCGAAGACGGCCACGACCTCCCACACGAGCAGCCGCCGCTCGCGCGGGTCGGTGACGACCGCGACCTGCCGCACCGCCCGTCCCCCCACGCCCGGCCCGCGCGCCCTCAGGCGCCCAGGTGGCGCAGGACCGCCTCGTGCAGCAGCCCGTTGGTGGCCACGGCGTCCCCGCCGTGCGGGCCGTCCACGCCGGCGCGCGAGGTGAACCGGCCGCCGGCCTCGGTGACGATCGGCACGAGGGCCGCCATGTCGTGCAGCGCCAGCTCCGGCTCGGCGGCCACGTCGACGGCGCCCTCGGCCAGCAGCGTGTACGACCAGAAGTCGCCGTAGGCGCGGGTGCGCCACACCCGCCGCGACAGCGTCAGGAAGTCCTCCAGCCGCCCGGCCTCCTCCCAGCCGGTCAGGGAGGAGTAGGAGAACGAGGCGTCGGCCAGGTCCGCGACCGAGCTGACCCGGATGCGGGTGGCCGAGGACAGGCTGCGGCCCGTCCACGCCCCCGACCCCTTCGCCGCCCACCAGCGCCGCTGCAGCGCCGGCGCCGACACCAGCCCGACCACGGGCTCGCCGTCGTCGAGCAGCGCGATGAGGGTCGCCCACACCGGCACCCCGCGCACGAAGTTCTTCGTCCCGTCGATCGGGTCCACGACCCACTGCCGCTGCCCGTGCCCGACGAGGCCGAACTCCTCGCCCAGCACCGCGTCGCGGGGGCGGGTGCGCCCCAGCTGCGCGCGCACGACCTCCTCGGCGGTGCGGTCGGCGTCCGTGACGGGCGTCAGGTCCGGCTTGGTGTCCACGGCGAGGTCCTGGGCGCGGAAGCGGGCCGTCGTCACCCCGTCCACCTGGTCGGCGACGACGTGCGCCAGGCGCAGGTCGTCGTCGTAGCGGACCGCGCGGGCGGGGGGGCTGGCCGGGACCGTCACGCCGCGAACCTACCGCCCGGCCGGGTCGGGACCTCCGGCCCGTCCAGGTCCCTCCCAGGTCGGCCGACGATGATGGGGAGGCGCGCGGGGGACGGCGCGGAGGACGCACGAGCACGAGGGGGACG
The DNA here is from genome assembly GCF_050871905.1 of Kineococcus haloalkalitolerans. Taxonomy (NCBI): domain Bacteria; kingdom Bacillati; phylum Actinomycetota; class Actinomycetes; order Kineosporiales; family Kineosporiaceae; genus Kineococcus; species Kineococcus haloalkalitolerans. The sequence continues at coordinate 8,082 of NZ_JBJLSH010000055.1, read as the reverse complement.
CATGGTCCGGGCCACGCACGAGCGGGACACCGCGGCGCACGAGCGCCCCGCGCACCTGTCCGCCCTGCCGGTCCCCGCCCGCGCCCGCGGGCTGCTCATGCTCGTCGGCGGGCTGATCGGCCTGGTGGCGGCGTTCACCCTCACCGTCGAGCGGATCCAGCTGGCCCTGGACCCCTCCTACGTGCCCAGCTGCTCCTTCAACCCGGTGCTCAGCTGCGGGTCGGTGATGGTCACCGAGCAGGCGCGGGTGTTCGGCTTCCCGAACCCGCTCATCGGCATCGCCGCCTTCACCGTCACCACGACGCTGGGGGTGCTGCTGCTCTCGCGCGTCGCGCTGCCGCGCTGGGTCGAGCGCGGCCACCTGCTCGGCGTGACCCTCGGCGCCGTCTTCGTGGCCTGGCTGATCAGCCAGAGCCTGTGGTCGATCCGCGCGCTGTGCCCGTACTGCGTCGTCGTCTGGGCGGTCGTGGTGCCGCTGTTCTGGACGAGCCTGGCCGACGCGCTGGACCGCTCCCTGGTGCCCGTCCCGGCGGCCCTGCGGCCGCTGGCGCGCGCCGTCGTGGACTACCGGCTTCTGCTGGTGCTGCTGACGTACGCGGTCGTCGTCGCCGCCGTGGGGCAGGCGTTCTGGGCGTACTGGAGCTCGCTGCTTTGAGGGCGCCCGCGCGTCAGCGCGTCCGGCCCGCCTCGCCCCGGCCCGCCTCGCCCCGCTCCTCCTCGCCGCGGCGGGCGGCCAGCAGGCGCCGGAAGGACGCCAGCCGCGCCGGCCCCGCGGCCCCCGCGCGGCCGGCGGCCACCCACGCGTCCAGCGCGCAGTCCGGCTCGTCGTGGGTGCAGCCGCGCGGGCACTCCCGCTCGCCCGGCGCCAGGTCGGGGAAGGCCGCCAGCACCGCGCCGGGCTCCACGTGCGCCAGGCCGAAGGAGCGCACCCCGGGGGTGTCGACGACCCAGCCGCCGCCGGGCAGCGCCAGCATCGCCATCGACGTGGAGGTGTGCCGGCCGCGGCCCGTCACGGCGTTCACCGCGCCCGTGGCGCGCCCCGCGTCCGGCACGAGCGCGTTGACCAGCGTCGACTTGCCCACGCCCGAGTGCCCGACGAGCACGCTCGTGCGCCCCGCCAGCCGCTCGCGCACCGCCTCCAGGCCGGTCAGCGCGCCGTCCTCGCGGCGGGTCACCACGGCGTCCAGGCCCAGCGGCGCCCACGTGGCCAGCACCTCCTCGGCCGGCCGCAGGTCGCCCTTGGTCAGGCACAGCAGGGCGTCCATGCCCGCCGTGTACGCCGCCACCAGGCAGCGGTCGACCAGCCGCGAGCGCGGCTCCGGGTCGGCCACGGCCGTGACGACGACGAGCTGGTCGGCGTTGGCGACGACCACCCGCTCCACCGGGTCGGTGTCGTCCGCGGTGCGGCGCAGCACGGTGCGCCGCTCCTCGATCCGCACGATCCGCGCCAGGGTGTCCACCCGGCCCGAGGTGTCGCCCACCAGGGCGACCCGGTCGCCGACGACCACGCCCGTGCGGCCCAGCTCGCGGGCGCGCATGGCCGTCACCCGCCGCCCGCCGGGCGCCTCCGCCGCACCGCCGCCGGCGCCGTCCCGGCCGTCCTCGCCGGGCGCGTCGACCAGGCACGTGGAGCGGCCGCGGTCCACGGCCACCACCAGCGCCGGCACGGCGTCGGCGTGCGCGGGGCGGTCCTTGGTGCGCGGGCGCGAGCCCTTCGACGGGCGCACCCGCACGTCGTCCTCGTCGTAGCGGCGCTGGCGCGCGGGACGGGCCACGGGCGCCCTCAGCGGCCGGCCGGGGCGCCGGCCCCGCCGCCGGGCCCGGTGGGCCCGCCCACGTCGCCGCCGGCGAGCATCGCCGCCCACATGCCCGGGAAGTCCGGCAGCGTCTTGCGGGTCGTCGCCACGTCCTCCACGAGCACGCCCTCGACCCGCAGGCCCAGCACCGCGCCCGCCGTCGCCATCCGGTGGTCGTGGTAGGTGCGCACCACGCCCCCGTGCAGGGGGCGCGGGCGCACCAGCAGCCCGTCGGCGGTCTCCTCCGCGTCCCCGCCCAGCGCGTTCACCTCGGTGACCAGCGCCTTCAGCCGGTCCGTCTCGTGCCCGCGCAGGTGCGCGATCCCGCGCAGCCGCGACGGCGAGCTCGCCAGCGCGGCCAGCGCGGTGATGACCGGCGCCAGCTCCCCGGCCTCGTGCAGGTCCAGGTCCAGCCCGTACAGCTCGTCGCCGCCCTCCACGAGCAGCCCGTCGCGGTCCAGCGTCACGTCGGCGCCCATCTGGTCCAGCACGTCGCGCAGCAGGTCGCCCGCCTGCGTCGTGGACTGCGGCCAGCCGGGCACCCGCACCCGCCCGCCCGTCACGGCCGCCGCCGCCAGGAACGGGCCCGCGTTGGACAGGTCCGGCTCCACCTGCACGTCCAGGGCGTTGACGGTGCCCGGCTCCACGGCCCAGCGGCCCGGCACGGCGTCGTCGACGACCACGCCGACGTCGCGCAGCACCTCCACCGTCATCCGCACGTGCGGCTCGCTGGGCAGCGGCGGGCCCTCGTGGACGACCTCCAGACCCTCCCGGGTCCGCGCGCCCACCAGCAGCAGCGCCGAGACGAACTGGCTGGAGGCCGAGGCGTCGATGCGCACCGTGCCGCCGCGCAGGCCGCCCGCCGGGCCGCTCACCTCGAACGGCAGCGTGCCGCGGCCGCCGTCGTCGACCAGCGCGCCGAGCTGGCGCAGGCCGTCCACGAGCGCGGCCATCGGGCGCTCGCGGGCGCGCTCGTCGCCGTCGAAGCGCACCGGCTCGCCGGCCAGGGCCGCCACGGGCGGCAGGAAGCGCATGACGGTGCCGGCCAGGCCGCAGTCGATCCGCCCGCCGCCGCGCACGGGGCCCGGGCGCACCACCCAGTCGCCGGGGCCGGCGCCGGACTCCTCGCGGGCGGCCGGGTCCGGGCAGCCCTCCTGCACGTCGGCGCCGAGCTGGCGCAGCGCGTCGGCCATCAGCCGGGTGTCGCGCGAGACCAGCGGGTCGCGCAGCAGGGAGGGGCGGTCGGCGAGCGCCGCGACGACGAGGTACCGGTTGGTCAGCGACTTCGACCCCGGCACGCGGACGACGGCGTCCAGGGGGCCGTCCGCGGTGGGGGCGGGCCACAGCTCGTCGGCGGCACCCGGCGCCGTCGCCGGGGAGGTGCCGGGGGAGGTGCTCGCGGCGGGGGTCGTCGCGGAGGTCGGTCGAGGCGCGGGTGAGGGCGTCACCGCACCATCCTGGCAGCCGTCCCGGACACCTCCCACCCGGCTCCCGACCGACCTGGTGGGGGGCGGGAGGTGCCGCGGGCGCGCGTCAGGCGACCTTGGCGGCGGCCAGCTGCAGCTCGCGCCGGCCGGCGTGGGCGGCGCGGGCGGCCTCGCGGGCCGCCAGCTTCGCGGCGCGCTTGGCGTCGCGGCCGGCGCGCTGGGAGCGCCACAGCGCCCCCGGCTTGCCGGCGGTGTCCACCGCGGCCAGCAGGGCGCCGCCCAGCAGGCCGACGTCCTTGAGGAAGTCCTCCAGGACCCCCGCGCGCACGGCCTTGTCCTTCTCCGTCCAGAACGGGTGGGCGACGTAGGCGGTGGGAGCGGCCGTGACCACGAGGGCGATCGAGGCCAGGCGCGGCGCCCGGCCCAGGGCCAGGAGCACGCCGGCGCCGGCCATCACCGCGCCGTTGAGCCGGACCAGCAGCACCGGGTCGTCGGGCAGGCCCAGGCCGGTGGCCGCGTCGGTGATCGGCTCGGCGGCCGGGGCGATGTCGGCGGCGCCCCGGACCTGGTCGATGCCGGTCTTGACGAAGGCCGCGGCGAGCATCGGGCGGGCAAGGCGTCGCACCAGAGTCATGGGAGTTGCCTACCGCATCGGGGTGATCACCGCACGGGGGAGGGTCCGGGGACCGCGGGCAGCGGCGAGCACTCGACCCGCACCGGGCGCAGGTCCCCGTCCAGCAGGACGAGGTCGGCCAGGGCCCCCGGCGCGAGGCGGCCGGCGTCGCGCAGGCCGAGCGCGCCGGCGGGCACCGAGGTCAGCGCCCGCACCAGCTCCGGCAGCGCGACGCCGGCGGCCGCCCCGACGCGCAGCGCGCGGTCCTGCGTCAGCGTCGAGCCGGCCAGCGTCGTGGTGCCCGCCACGACCGCGCGCCCACCGCTCACCTCCACGTCCACGCCCCCCAGGCGGTAGCGGCCGTCCGCCGCGCCGGCCGCGGCCACCGCGTCGGTGACCAGCGCCACCCGGCCGGGGGCGGCGGCCAGCAGGAGCCGGGCCACGAGCGGGTGCACGTGCTCGCCGTCCAGAACCAGCTCGCACACCACGCGCGGGTCGGCCGCGGCGACCGGCACGGGGCCGGGGTCGCGGTGGTGCACGCCCGGCACCGCGTTGAAGGCGTGCGTCAGCAGCCGCGCCCCGGCGTCGAAGGCCGCCCGGGCCGCGTCCGCGTCGGCGTCGGTGTGCCCGAGGGCGACGACCGCGCCGGCCCGGAGGAACCGGGCCGCCGCCCGCGCGGCCCCGGGCCGCTGCGGGTCGAGGGTCACCTGGCGCAGGGTCCCCCGGGCGGCGCGCACGAGCCGCTCGACGGCCTCCGGCGTCGCGTCGCGCAGGTGCCGCTCCTCGTGCGCGCCGCGGCGGGCGGCGGCCAGGAACGGGCCCTCCAGGTGGCTGCCGAGCAGGTGCGGGGCGCCGGGCAGCAGGTCGGCGACGCCGGCCAGCCGCCCGGCGAGGACGTCGACGTCGTCGGAGACGAAGCTGACCACCCCGCGGGTGGTGCCGTGCGCGCGGTGCACCTCGGCGGCGGCCAGGACGGCCTCGGGGCCCTCCTCGTGCGCGTGCCCGCCCGCGCCGTGCCGGTGCAGGTCGACGAACCCGGGCACCAGCCACGCCCCGGCCGCGTCGACGACCTCCGCGCCGCGCGCGTGCCCGCGCCAGCCGCCGCCGGCGCCGACGGCGGTGACGCGACCGCCGTCCGCGGCCGCCCAGCCGTCGGCCACCGCTGCGCCGCCGAGGCCGTCCAGCAGCCGTGCCCCGTGCACGACGAGCGGGCCGGCGCCCACCCGCACCACCGCGCTCACCGGGCGCTCACCGGGCGCTCACCGGGCCCTCACCGGGCGCACCGGTCGCTGCAGCAGGGCCGCGGCGGCCGGGTCCAGCAGGACGGTCACGTCGGTGAAGGTGCGCACCGCCGAGGCGGGGCAGCCGGGGGAGACCTCGCCCTCCAGGGCCCGCCGCACCGCCTCGGCCTTGCCCGGCCCGCTGGCCACGAGCAGGTGCCGACGGGCGCCGCCGATCGTGGCCACGCCCTGGGTGAGGGCCCGGCGCGGCACCTGGGACGGGTCGTCGAAGAAGCGCGCGTTGTCGCGGCGGGTGCGCTCGGCCAGCTCGACGACCCGGGTGCGCGAGTCCAGCGGCGAGCCGGGCTCGTTGAACCCGATGTGGCCCGTCGCGCCGATCCCCAGGACCTGCAGGTCCACCCCGCCGGCGGCGGTCAGCGCGTCCTCGAACGCGCGGCAGGCGGCGTCCAGGTCCGCGGCCGCGCCGTCGGGGACGTGCACGTCCTCCGGCGCCACGCCCAGCGGCGCGCGCACCTCCCGCTCGACGACGGCCGCGTAGCTGCGCGGGTCCCCCGGTGGCAGTCCCACGTACTCGTCGAGGGAGAACAGGCGCACGCCCGCCCAACCCGGCAGGGCCCGCCGGTGCAGCTCGCGGTAGACCGGCGAGGGGGAGGAGCCGGTGGCCACGCCCAGCGCGCGCAGCCGCCCGGCGGCCAGGTCGGCGGCCACGAGGTCGGCGCCGCGCCGGCCGATCGCGGCCGCGTCGGGCAGCACCTCCACGACCAGGCGGGTGCTCCAGACGCGCCCGGCGCTCACGCGGGCGCCCGGCGGTGCGCGGACGGGTCGAGCGCGGTGGGCGCGGTGGGCAGGGTGTGCACGGGGTCCTCCCGCCGGGTCGGTGACGGTCCCGACGCTAGGGGGCGCTCCGGCGCCGGCGGGCCGGGCGCGCCGGGGCGCCCGTGTCGCACCCGGGTGCTGGACTGTCCCCATGTGCGGCCGCTACGCCCTGCGCCGGGACCTCGACGACCTCGTCGAGGAGTTCGAGGTGGACGACGACACGCTCTCCGGCGCGCCGGGGGGGACGGTGACGCGGTCGGTGAACACCGCCCCCACCACCACCCCGCCCGTCGTGCTGGAGCGCGCCCGCAAGGATGACCCCGACGGCCCGCCGACGCGGTCCCTGCGGGCGCTGCGCTGGGGCCTGGTGCCCAGCTGGTCCAAGGACGCCACCGGCGGCCCGCGGATGGTCAACGCCCGGGTCGAGACCCTGCTGGACAAGCCGTCGTTCTCCCGGGCGGCGCTGGCCCGCCGCTGCCTGGTGCCGGTGGACGCCTGGTACGAGTGGCAGGTCAGCCCCGTGGACCCGCCGGCCGGCGGCAAGCCGCGCAAGCAGCCGTTCGCCGTCGGCGCCCGCGACGGCTCCGTCCTCTCGCTCGGCGGGGTCTACGAGTTCTGGCGCGACCCGCAGCGCGCCGACGACGACCCCGCCCGCTGGCTGGTGTCCTTCGCGATCGTCACCAAGCCCGCCGAACCGGGGCTGGACCGCCTGCACGAGCGCATGCCGCTGGTCGTGCCGCGCGACCTGCGCGACGCCTGGCTCGACCCGGCCCTGGACGAGCGCGAGGACGTCGAGGCGCTGCTGGGCGCCGTGCCCGGCGACCTGTTCGAGCACCTGCTGGACGCCCACCCCGTCTCCCGCCGCGTGGGTGACGTGCGGGCGAAGGACGAGGACCTGCTCGACCCCGCCCCGCCCGCGGAGCTGGAGGGCGTCGTCGACCTGCGCACCGGCGAGCTGCTCGGCGCCTGAGGGTCCGCACGGGGACCGTCCCGGTCCCGCCGGCCGGAACAAGCCCCCGGGGGGCCGTGTTGGGACGGTCATGCTGCTGGCACTGCGAACCCCGGCCGCGCCGGGCGTCCCGGGCGCGGCGGACCGGAGCGTCCCGGCGGGGACCCGCCCGCGGCGGGCGCCCGCGCGCCGCTCGGCGCCGGGCCCGGCGGGCCGTCCCGGCACCGGTCGCGCCGGGCTCCGCGCACGCCCCGACCGCCCCCAGCGTCTAGGCTCGACCGCGATGACCGAGCAGACCTCGCGGGCCCCGTCGGAGGAGACCGCGGACGACCGGGCCGCGCGCTTCGAACGCGACGCGCTGCCCTTCCTCGACCAGCTGTACTCCGCGGCGCTGCGCATGACGCGCAACCCCGCCGACGCCGAGGACCTGGTCCAGGACGCCTTCGCGAAGGCCTACGCCGCCTTCCACCAGTACGCGCCGGGCACCAACCTCAAGGCCTGGCTGTACCGGATCCTCACCAACACGTACATCAACACCTACCGCAAGAAGCAGCGCGAGCCCCAGCAGTCGCACTCGGACGAGATCGAGGACTGGCAGCTCGCGCGGGCGGAGTCCCACACGTCCTCCGGCCTGCGCTCGGCCGAGACCGAGGCGCTGGACCACCTGCCGGACACCGACGTGAAGCGGGCCCTGCAGCAGGTGCCGGAGGACTTCCGGATGGCGGTGTACCTCGCCGACGTCGAGGGCTTCGCCTACAAGGAGATCGCCGAGATCATGGGGACCCCCATCGGGACGGTGATGTCCCGCCTGCACCGCGGCCGGCGCCAGCTGCGCGAGCTGCTGCGCGACTACGCCGTCGACCGCGGGGTGTCGGGGGCCGTGCGGGAGACGGAGGGCGCGTCGTGAGCGAGCTGACCGAGGACGCGCAGCGGTCCGTGGACCGCTGCCGGGAGGTGCTGGACCGGGCGTTCGAGTACCTCGACGGCGAGATGGCCGACCTGGACTGCGACCGCCTGCGCGCCCACCTGGCCGAGTGCGCCAGCTGCGTGCAGCAGCTGGCCGAGGACGAGCAGCTCAAGCGGGCGATCCGCGACGGCTGCCCGTGCGAGAGCGCGCCGGAGCAGCTGCGCGCGCGGATCCTCGTGCAGATCACCGAGGTGCGCGCCGTCATCTCCTGACGGCTCCGTGCACCCGCGCCCACCAGCGCGACGAGGGGCCCCGGACCGCGTGGTCCGGGGC
>NZ_JBJLSH010000054.1:0-22923 GCF_050871905.1 Kineococcus haloalkalitolerans | reverse complement strand
CCCCCCCCCCCCCCCCCCCCCCCCCCCCCCCCCCCCCCCCCCCCCCCCCCCCCCCCCCCCCCCCCCCCCCCCCCCCCCCCCCCCCCCCCCCCCGCGCCCGGTCTCGCACCGGGCCCGCGGCTCAGGCGTTGGGGCGGTTGCCGTGGTTGGCGGCGTTGCCCTTGCGCGAGCGGCGCTTGCGGCCTCGCTTGCTCATGAGCTGCTCCTTCCTGCTCGATCGGACCGGCGTCCATGCTCCCACGGGGCGAGGGGGCTCAAGGCCGCGGGGCGCGGCGCCGATGCCTCACCGGTGACGATCACGGAGCAGGCGGCCCCGGCCGGCGCGGAGGCGCTCATCACGCCCTACCTGCGCGCTCTCGTGGAGCTGCGCGGCTCGGACCTGCACCTGAAGGCCGGGTCGCCGCCGCGGGTGCGCATCGACGGCAGGCTGCGCGCCCTGCAGGCGCCGCCGCTGACCCCGGAGCTGACCGAGCGCATGCTGGCGCAGGTCCTGCGCGCCGACCTCGTCGAGGAGTTCGCCCGCACCCACGAGGCGGACTTCGCCCACTCCCTGCCCGGCGGCGCCGGCCGCTTCCGCGTCAACGCCTACCGCCAGCGCGGCTCCGTCGGCATGGTGCTGCGCCGGGTCGCCGCCCAGGCCGTACCCCTGTCCGCGCTGGGCGTGCCGCCCGTCCTGGAGCAGCTGGCGCTGGAGCACCGCGGCCTGCTGCTGGTCACCGGGCCGACCGGCTCGGGCAAGACCACGACGCTCGCCGGGATGATCGACCACGTCAACTCGGTGCGCGAGAAGAACATCGTCACCATCGAGGACCCCATCGAGGTCCTGCACACCGACAAGCTGTCGATGATCAGCCAGCGCGAGGTGCGGCTGGACACCGCCGACTTCACCACGGCCCTGCGCGCGGCCATGCGCCAGGACCCCGACGTCATCCTCGTCGGCGAGATGCGCGACCAGGAGACCGTCAAGGCGGCGCTGTCCGCCGCGGAGACCGGCCACTTCGTCATGTCGACGCTGCACACCATCGACGCCGCCGAGACGATCTCCCGCATCATCGACTTCTTCCCCCCGCACGAGCAGAAGCAGGTGCGCCTCGCCCTGGCCGGCTCGCTGCGCGGCATCGTCTGCCAGCGCCTCGTCCCGCGCGCCGACGGGCAGGGCCGCTGCGTGGTCATGGAGATCTGCGTCAACACCGGACGCGTCGCCGACGCCATCGCCGACCCCGACAAGACCCACCACATCACCGACCTCGTCCGCGAGGGCGGGTACTACCACATGCAGACCTTCGACCAGCACCTCGTGGCGCTGGTGCGCGACCAGGTCGTCACGCTGGAGGACGCTCAGCAGGCGGCCACGAGCCCGCACGACCTGGCCGTCGAGCTGCGCCGCCTCGGCCTGGTCGCCTGACGCCTGGTGCTCGACGCCTGACGCCTGGTCGCTCGACGCCCGGACGCCGCGGGGGCCGGTGTCGCCGCGGCGGCCAGCCCCCGTCCAGCCCTCGTCCAGCGCCGGTCAGCGCCGGACGGGAGCGGCGGTGCGCTCGCGGCGCGCCGGCGGGTCGGGCCGCTGCGGCGGCGGGCCTGTCCAGCCCCGCCCGTCGTCCCAGCCCTCGTCCCACCCGCCGGAAGCGCGGGTGTCGGCGCCCAGCCACCAGGCGAGCGGGCCGAGCAGCGGGGGCAGCAGCAGCAGGGCCAGGCCCACCCAGTCGTCGAGCGCGAGGCCGAGGACCGTCGTCGTCGTCATGACCCGAGCGTGCTCCGCCGGCGGTCCCGCGCCGAGTGGCAGGTGTGCCGATGTCCGTCCAGATCCTGCCAACTCCGCGGAGCGGTGGCACACTCGCGGCGTGGACCGGTCGTGGGACGTGGCGGTGGTCGTCGGGGAGGGGTTCTCGGCGTTCGAGTTCTCCATCCCCTGCGAGGTGTTCGGCATCGACCGCACCGAGGACGGCGTCCCGGCGTTCGGCTTCGCCGTCTGCACGGCCACCGCCGCGCCCGTGCGCTCCCGGCACGGCTTCAGCCTCACCGCCGAGCACCGCCTCGACCGGCTCGCCGCCGCCGACCTCGTCGTCGTCTCCCCGTCCCGGCCCTTCGAGGGCGCCGCCGAGGCCGAGCTGCACCGGCAGCTGCACGCGGCCGTCGACCGCGGCGCGCGCGTGGTCAGCCTGTGCAGCGGCGCGTTCACCCTGGCCCGCGCCGGCCTGCTCGACGGCCGCCGCGCCACCACCCACCACCGCTACGCCGCCCGCCTGGCGCGCGACTTCCCCCGCGTCGAGGTCGTCCCCGACGTCCTGTACGTCGAGGACGGCCCCGTCGCCACCTCCGCGGGCACCGCCGCGGGCATCGACCTGTGCCTGCACCTGGTCCGCGAGGCGTTCGGCACCACCGTGGCCACGGCGGTCGCGCGCCGGATGGTCGTGCCCCCGCACCGCGACGGCGGGCAGGCGCAGTTCGTCGAGGCGCCCGTGCGCCCGTGCGCGGACGAGTCGCTGCAGCGGGCCCTGCTGTGGGCGACGCGCCACCTCGACGAGGAGATCGACGTGGCCGGCTGGGCCCGGCGCGCCGCGATGTCGCCGCGCACCTTCGCCCGCCGCTTCCGCGCCGAGACCGGGGTGACCCCGCACCGGTGGCTGCTGGAGCAGCGCGTCGGCGTGGCCCGCCTGCTGCTGGAGGAGGGGGACGAGAGCGTCGACGAGGTCGCCCGCCGCTGCGGCTTCGGCTCCGCCGCGATGCTGCGCCAGCACTTCCTGCGCCTGGTGGGGACCACGCCCAGCGCCTACCGGCGCGCCTTCCGCGGCCCGCAGCGCGGGCCGGAGCCCGTCGTCCTCACCGCGCCGGCCCCCGCGGCCGCCACCACCCCGGCACGCGTCCTGGCGCCGGCATGAGGCGCGCCGCGCTGCACGAGCTGTTCCGCGACGTGCGCGAGCGCCTGCGCGGGCACGACCTGTGGATCGTCTCCGCCGGCGTCACCTTCTACGCGGCCGTCGCGCTCGTGCCCTCGCTCGTGGTGGGGGTGCGGCTGCTGGCCGCCGCCATCGGCCCCGAGCGCGTCGTGGAGCTGGGGGAGTCGGTGGCGCTCGCGCTGCCCGCCCAGCAGGACGCCGGCGACGTCGTGCGCTCCCTCGTGGCCCAGGCCGTCGGCGTCGGCTGGCTCGCCGCCCTCGTCGCCCTCGTGCCCGCCACCGTCTACGGCGAGGGGCTGCGCCGCGGGTTCACCCGCGTCAGCGTCCGCCGCGACGAGCCCGCCCCCGAACCGCTGCACGGGCGGGTCGGCGCGTGGAAGGTGCGGGCGCTGGCGGTCCCGCTGCTGCTGCTGTCGCCGCTGGGGCTCCTCGCCGTCCTGGAGGTGGCGCCGCTGCTGGCGCGGCTGTTCGGCACCGGCGGCGCCTGGCGCACCGCCCTGGCCGTGTACGTGGCCCTCAACGTCGACTGGCTGGTCGTCTCGCCGGTCCTCGTCTACGTCTACCGGGTGCTCAGCCCGCGCCGGCCGGGCTGGCGCGCCTGCCTGTGGGGCGGGTACGCCACCGGCGCGTTCGTCTCCGGGTTCCTGCAGGGGTTCGTGCTCTTCCTCAGCATCCCCGTCGACCTCGGCGCCCCCTTCGGCGGCTTCACCCAGGTCGGCGGTGCCGTCGCGGTCTGCCTGTGGCTGTGGGTGTTCACCGCGCTGACCGTCTACGGCTACGCCGTCACCCTGGAGCTCGACCGCCGCGACGGCTCGCCGTTCGCGTTCCTGCGCGCCGGGGCCGGCCGCGGTCCCGGGTCCTCCGTGCCCGGGACCGGCCGCGGCGTCCACAGCCGCGGCTGAGGCTCACAGCCGGAACTGGCGCACCTCGGCGTCCAGGTCACCGGCCACCTGGCCCAGCTCGGTGACGGCCTCCCGCACGGCGCTGACCTGCGTCGTGGTGCCCGCGACGGCCTCGGCGGTGCCCGCCAGGGCCGTGGCGATGCCGCCGGAGCGCTCGGCCGCCGACTGCAGCGTCCCGCTGACCGAGGTCGTCGTGGCCAGCTGCTCGGCGACGGCGGAGGCGATGGTGGCCTGCATCTCGTCGACCTGCGCGATCGTGGTGGAGATCTGGGCGATGTCCGCGCGGACCGCCGCGGCCTCGGCCTGCACCGCCGTCAGCGTGGGGGCGATCTCCTCGGTCGCCTGCGCCGTCTGGCGGGCCAGCTCCTTGACCTCCTCGGCGACCACGGCGAACCCGGCGCCGGCCTCGCCCGCGCGGGCCGCCTCGATCGTGGCGTTGAGGGCCAGCAGGTTGGTCTGCGCGGCGATCGCGGTGATCTGGCGCAGCACGTCGGCGATGGCCTGCGAGGAGCCGCCCAGGCGCTCGACCGTGCCGGTGGCCGCGTGCGCCAGCTGCACCGCCTCCCCGGCCACGACCGTCACCGAGCTGGTCGTGGAGGACACGTCGTCGGCGGCCGCGCGCAGCTGCTCCACGGCGGCGGAGACCTCGTGCACGCCGCCCGAGACGCCGGTGGCGTCGCCGGCGACCTGCCCGATCCGCGCCGACGTCGAGCCGGCCGTGGCGGCCAGGCGCCCGCTGGCGCCGTCCAGCACGCCCGCGGTCCCCGTGACCCGCTCGGCGCCGCGGCGCATGGCGGTCACGGCCTCGCGCATGGCGCGCACCGCCGCGTCGAGGGCGCGGCTCATCGCGCCGATCTCGTCGCCGGCGGCGGCCTCGCGCTCGTCGTGCGCGTCCACGGACAGGTCGCGCTCGGCCACGCGGGTCAGGACGCTCGTCAGCCGGCCCAGGCGGCGCACCAGCGTGCGCGCCAGCAGCGCGATGACGACGGCCATCAGAGCGGCGACCGCCAGGCCCGTCAGGACGGTGGTACGCACCAGCGCCGCGCCGCCGTTCTCCACGCGGTCGGTGACGGCCGCGGTGTCCGCCGCCGGCAGCCAGCTGGTGACGACCCACGAGTACGGCTTGTAGGCCGAGACGCCGACGGTCTGCTCGCCGCCGGGCAGCCGGACGGAGGTGGTGGTGAACTCGCCCTCGTCGAGGCCCGCGGCCAGGTCGAGGACCTCCTGCACGTAGGGCTCGCCGTCGGCGTCGACGGCCTCGAGCATGTCCTGCCCGTCGCGGGCGCCCTCGGGCGCGACGACGGCCTGCCCGCGCGTGGCCTGCGCGGAGGAGAAGACGGCGTAGCCGCCGCTGGCGCCGACGGTCGCCTCCGCCAGGCGCGCGCGCAGGTCGGCCGTGACCTCGTCCTGCGGCAGGCCGACGAAGACGGCGCCCACGACGTCCCCGCCGACGATCAGCGGCGCGTAGACGGTGACGTACTGGCGGTCCACCACGGTGGCGGTGCCGCGGTACGTCTCGCCGGCCGTGAGGGCGGCGACCACCGCGTTGGGGGAGCCGTCGGCCGCCGTGGCGGGGATGTAGGTGCCGATGGCCCGCGAGCCGTTGGCGCCGACCACGGTGGTCGCCACCCGCAGCATGTCGCCGGCCTCGTTCATGCGCTGGAAGACGGTGGTCACGGCACCGGTCAGGCGCACGGCCTCGTCCAGTCCGGGCACCGTGGCCGCGGGGTCGGACACCTGGCCCAGCCAGGTGTCGCCGAACTGCAGGCGCGGCAGCGTGACCTGCACGGCCTCCTTGGTCACCTGGTTCGTCGCCGTCCAGCTGACGGGCGCGCCGGTGCCGACCGGGCCCAGGGCCGCCAGGCGGTCCTCGGTGACCCGCAGGTCGCCGTCGAGCATCGACTGCACCGTCTCGGCCTGCGTCGTGACGGTCGCCAGCACCTGCTCGCCCGCGTCGTGCAGGGAGCGCTCGGACATGGCGCGCACGTCGCCGGCCGCACCCGAGGCCAGGTCGCCGACCTGCCAGGCGCTCAGGGCGCTGAGCAGCCCGGCGGTCACCACCACGGCGCCCACCCCGGGCAGCAGCAGCTGCGCGCGCAGGGAGCGGGGACGGAACCTGCTGGACACGGGGGACCTCCGGCGTGCTGGCGTGCGCGCCCGGACGGGGCGCTCAGGGCCTCCATCGGCAGCGGCACCCGGGACCTTCAGCCCTGGCGCCGCCGTCGCCGCCCTGCCGGACCCGGGGCCCGGCAGCCCCCGAGGACCCGCCGGAGCCCCTGGTCAGTCCCGGTGCTCGCCCGTGCGCCCGTCGATCAGCTCGCGGACCACGTCGGCGCGCCCGGCGTGCCGGGCGGCCTCCTCGACCACCTGCACGAGGACCCGGCGCAGCGTCACCGGCTCGCCGTCGGGGGTCGTGCCCCGGTCGGTGACCTTCAGCTCGGCCAGCACCGCGTCGGCGTCGCGGCGGGCGTCGGCGTAGTAGGCCAGCACGCCCTCGCGGGTCTCCCACGGGTGCACGCGCCAGTCGGCGTGCGGGTCCTCCGGCGGGGTCGGCACGTCCCGGGACGGGCGGCCGAAGGCGGCGCAGCACCAGCGGTACTCCACCGACGCCAGGTGCTTGACGAGCGAGAGCAGGCTGAGCCCGGACGGCAGCACGGGCCGGCGCACCTGCTCGTCGTCCAGGTCCTCCAGCTTCCACAGCAGCGCGTCGCGGTGGCGGTCCAGGCTCGCCGTCAGCGTCTTCTTCTCACCGGCCGTCAGGGGCACGCGCGAGGACGTGGCGGGCGTGGCGGGCGCGGGGGGCGTGGCAGGCACGGGGACACGCTAACGGCCCGCGCGCGGCGCGCCCACCACGCTCCGGTCCGCGGCCGCTCAAGGTGCCACCGACCTGCGCCGAACAGGTGACGTCCGGGCGGTCCCCGCCCGGAGCACCGGTGAGCAGCGGGGGAGACGATGACGGCACGGGCCGGCAGCGCGACGACGAGCGCGACGAGGGGCGCGACGAGGGGCGCGAGCACGGGCGCGGCGGGGGGACCCGGCGGCCCCGGGACGGTCCGCAGGCGGCGCTTCGCCGACCGCTCCCTCGGCACCAAGATCACCGCCCTGGTCGCGCTGTGCGTGGCCGTGGGCGCCGTCGTCCTCGGCGCGGGCCTGTCCGGCCTGAACGGCGTCAGCGGCCGCGCCGCCGCCGTCTACGAGGACGCGCTGCTGCCCGCCGCCGACCTCGCCGGCGTGCGCGCGGCCGCCCTGCAGTCCCAGCGCGACCTGGCCAACCTCGCCCTGGCCGAGGACCAGGTCGCCGTCGAGGACCTGACGCGGCGCCTGGCCGACGTCGACGGCGAGCTCGACGCCCTCGTCGCCGACCTGTCCGCCCGCGAGCTGTCCGGCGAGCAGCGCGCCGCGCTGCGCGAGTTCAGCACCTGGTGGGGCAGCTACCGCGACGTGCGCGACGACTTCCTCGTGCCGCTGGCCCAGCAGGGCGAGCGCGCCGCCTTCCAGGAGCTGTACCTGGGCAACACCGCCATCCTGGCCGCCAACGCGATGCGGTCGCTGGACGTCCTCGACGAGCTGGGCGAGCGGGCCGGTGCCGCCTCGGCCGCGGCCGCCCAGGACACCGTCGCCCGCGCCCGCCTGGCCATGGTCGTGGCCCTGCTCGCCGGGGCGGCCGTGGCCGTCGTCCTGGCCCGCGTCATCGCCGCGCACGTCGTGCGCCCCCTGCGCGTCGTGCGCGACGCGCTGGCCCGGCTCGCCGAGGGCGACCTGACCTCCACCGCGGCGGTCGACCAGCGCGACGAGGTCGGCCAGATGGCCGCCGCCCTGGACGTCGCCACCGCCAGCATGCGCCGCACCGTCTCCGCCCTGGCCGGCGACGCCACCACGCTGGCCTCCGCCGCCGAGGAGCTGACCGCCACCAGCCGCACCATCGCCGACGGCGCCGGCGCCGTGTCCGGCCGGGCCGCCGACGTCGCCGGCGTCGCCGGCGGGGTCAGCGACCACATCGCCGGCGCGGCCGCCGGCACCGAGGAGATGGGCGTGGCGATCCGCGAGATCTCCGCCAACGCCGCCCGCGCCTCCGAGGTCGCCGGCGAGGCCGTCTCGATCGCCACCACCACGGCGGGCACGATGAGCGCCCTGGGCCGCTCCTCCGCCGAGATCGGCACCGTCGTCAAGACGATCACCTCCATCGCCGAGCAGACCAACCTGCTGGCGCTGAACGCCACCATCGAGGCCGCCCGCGCCGGCGAGTACGGCAAGGGCTTCGCCGTCGTGGCCGGCGAGGTCAAGGAGCTGGCCCAGCAGACCGCCCGCGCCACCGACGACATCGCCCAGCGCGTGGTCGCCATCCAGGCCGACGTCGACGAGGCGGTGGCCGCCATCGGCAGCATCACCGGCGTCATCGGCGACATCAGCGACTACCAGGGCACCATCGCGGCCGCCGTGGAGGAGCAGGCCGCCACCACCCAGGAGCTGTCCCGCAGCGTCGGCGACGTCTCCCGGGGCGCCACCGACATCGCCACCGCCATCGACGCCGTCGCCCGCGCGGCCTCGGTCACCGGCACGGGCGCGGCCGACTCCGAGCGCGCCGTGCGCGAGCTCGCCGCCATGGCCTCCCGCATGACCGCCTCCGTCGCCCGCTTCCGCTACTGACGCGCCCAGGAGCACACCCCGTGGACACCCCGAAGACCCCCACCACCCCCAGCGCCCCCGCCCGCCCCCGCCGGCGCGCCGCGGTCGCGCTGGTCGGCGCCGCCCTGGCCGCGCTCGCCCTGACCTCCTGCGGCGGCGACGCCGCGGGCACGAGCGCGGCCCCGGCCGCCCCGGAGGCCGCCGGGGGCGGCGCCGGGCACCGGGTCGCCTTCCTCGTGCCGGACTCCTCGCTGCGCTTCGTCGGCGTGGACGCCCCGCACTTCGCCGTCCGCCTCGCCCAGCGCTGCCCGGCCTGCACCGTCGACGTGCTGCGCGCCGGCGACCAGGCCGAGCAGAACGCCCAGGCCGAGCAGGCGCTCGCCGACGGCGCCGACGCCCTCGTCGTCGTCGCCGTCAACGGCGAGGAGGCCGCGCCGCTGGCGCAGGCCGCCGCCCGCGAGGACGTGCCCGTCGTCGCCTACGACCGGTTCCTGCCCGACGCGCCGCTGGACCTGTACACCTCCTTCGACGGCGGGGCCGTCGGCACGCTGGGCGGGCAGGCGATGCTGGACGCGCTCGGCGAGGACGCGGGCGAGGGCGTGGTGCTCTGGCTCAACGGCGACCGCACCGACAACAACGCCGGCCTGTTCGCCGCCGGCGCGCACGCCGTCCTCGACGGCCGGGTGCAGGTGCTCGAGGAGCACTACGTCGACGGCTGGAGCGCCGACGAGGCCCGCGCCGTCACCGAGCGCGCTCTGCAGAACCTCGACGGCCGCCGCCTCGTGGGCGTCTACACCGCCTACGACGGCCTGGCCGCGGGGGCGCTCAAGGCGCTGGACGCCGCCGGCCTGCCGCCGGTGCCGATGACGGGGCAGGACGCCGAGGTCGCCGCCCTGCAGCGGATCCTGGCCGGCACCCAGACGATGACGGTCTACAAGGACCTGCCGGGCCTGGCCCGCACGACCGCCGACCTCGTCCTGGACGTCCTGGAGGGCCGGCCCGTCGAGACGACCGGGACGACGCCCGGCACGACGCCCGACGGGCCCGGCGCGGTCCCGACCGTCCTGCTGCAGCCGCAGGCCGTGGACCGCGAGGCCATCGCCTCGACCGTCCTGGCCGACGAGTTCACCACCGTGGACGCGCTGTGCGCCGGCGCGGCCAGCCGCTCCTGCGTCGAGGCGGGCATCACGGGCTGACGCCGGCCGGCACCGACGGGCCGGCGGCTCAGCCCTCGTCGCCCGAGCGCACCCGGGCCAGGAACGCCCGGGTGCGCTCGTGCCGCGGGGCGCCGATGACCTGCTCGGGCGTGCCGCGCTCGACGACCACCCCGCCGTCCATGAACACGACCTGGTCGGCGACCTCGCGGGCGAAGGCGACCTCGTGGGTGACGACGACCATCGTCGTGCCGTCCGCGGCGAGCTCGCGCATGACCTGCAGGACCTCCCCGACCAGCTCGGGGTCCAGCGCCGAGGTCGGCTCGTCGAACAGCATGAGCTTGGGCCGCATCGCCAGGGCCCGCGCGATCGCCACGCGCTGCTGCTGCCCGCCGGACAGCTGCGCCGGGTAGTTGCCGACCCGGTCGGCCAGCCCGACCCGCTCCAGCAGGGCCAGCGCGCGCCGCTCGGCGTCCGCGCGCTTCTCCCGGCGCACCAGGCACGGGGCCTCGACGACGTTCTCCAGCGCCGTCATGTGCGGGAAGAGGTTGAAGCGCTGGAACACCATGCCGATGTCGCGGCGCTGCGCGGCGATCTGCTTGTCGGTCATCCGGTGCAGCCGGCCGCCGCGCTCGAGCAGGCCGACGAGCTCGCCGTCCACCCGCAGCCGCCCGCCGTCGATGCGCTCCAGGGCGTTGATGCAGCGCAGGAACGTCGTCTTGCCCGAGCCGGAGGGCCCGAGCAGGCACACGACCTCCCCGGCGCGCACCTGCAGGTCGATGCCCTTGAGGACCTCGGTGTGGCCGAAGGACTTCGAGACGTTGACGGCCTCGACCAGCGGGCGGCTCACTTGGCGCCCCCCGGGCCCAGGGCCACACCGGCCGCGGCCGGGCGGGCGGTGGCGGCCTGGCCGCCGAACCCGCGCCCGAACCGCTTCTCCAGGAAGTGCTGGCCGACCATCAGCACGCTGGTCAGCACGAGGTAGTACAGGACGGCCGCCGACAGGGCGGGCAGCACCTGGTAGGTGCGGCCGCTGATCTGGGTGACCTGGTAGAAGAGCTCCAGCGTCACCGGCAGCGCCGACAGCAGCGAGGTGTCCTTCATCATCGCGATGAGCTCGTTGCCGGTGGGCGGCACGATGACGCGCATCGCCTGCGGCAGCACGACGCGGCGCATCGACTGCCGCTTGGTCATCCCCAGCGCCTCGGCGGCCTCGTGCTGGCCGCGGTCCACGCTGAGCAGCCCGGCGCGGGCGATCTCGGCCATGTAGGCGGCCTCGGACAGCCCCAGGGCCAGGACGCCGCCGGCGTACCCGCCGAGCAGGCGGTAGATCGTCGCCTGGTCGAGGTTCAGGAAGCGCAGCTCCGGGGTGCCGAGCGCGTCGGTCAGCAGGAAGTCGAACGGCACCCCGAACGACAGACCGCCGGCGAACAGCGCGCCCAGGCTGCCGGTGAAGGTCAGCAGCACGTAGCGGGGCACGGAGCGGAAGAACCACGTGTAGACCCACGCCGCCCCCGACAGCAGGGGGTTGTCCGACAGGCGCATCACGGCCAGCAGCACGCCCAGGCCCACGCCGATGACCATCGCCAGCACCGTCATCAGCAGCGTGCCGAGCAGCACGCCGCGGATGACCGCGGTCTGGTTCATCACCTCCAGCGTGAACGCCCAGTCGAAGGCCGGGTTCGTCACGAGCAGGTGCCCGAGCATCGCCACGAGGACGGCGATGACGGCCAGCGCCACCCACCGCCACGGGTGGCGCACCTCGACGGCGTCCACCGCCCCGGGGCGCCCGGCGTCGGCCGGGTGCTCCGGGGCGCTCGCGCCCGGCTCGGTGGTCACGACGCCGGGTTGACCGGGAACTCGTCGACGGCGCCGTCCTCCGCGCCCCAGGCCTCGACCGCGGCGGTGTAGGCGCCCTCCTCGGCGATCGCCTGCAGCGCCTGGGAGATCGCCTCGGCGGTGTCCGTGCCCTCCAGCGGGACGACGATGCCGTAGGGGGCGGCGTCGTAGATGTCGCCGGCCAGCTCCAGGCCCTCGGTCTGCTGCACGGCGTAGGCGGTGACGGGGGAGTCGGCGAGCATCGCCTGCACGCGGCCCTGGGCCAGCGCCGCGGCCGCGTCCTGCTGGGAGCCGAAGGGCACGACGTCGATGGCCGGCTGCCCCGCGTCGGCGCACGCCTGCTGGCGGGCCGGCAGGTCGTCGTCGGCCTGGGTGGTACCGCTCTGCACGGCGACGCTGGCCCCGCACGCGTTCTCGGGGTCGATCCCGTCCGGGTTGCCCTCGCGCACGGCCCACTGGGTGCCGGCGTTGAAGTACTGGACCATGTTCACCTGCTGCAGCCGCTCGGCGTTGACCGTGAACGAGGAGATCGCCGCGTCGTAGCGGTTGCCCTGCACGCCGGTGATGAGGGTGTCGAAGCCGGCGTTCTCGTAGCGCGCCTCGACGCCCAGCTTGGCGGCCACGGCGTCCATGAGGTCGATGTCCATGCCGACGATCTCCTGGCCCTGCAGGAACTCGTTGGGCGCGTACTCGGCGTTGGTGCCCACGCGCAGCACGCCGGAGTCCTGCACGGACTGCGGCAGCATCGCGGTCAGCGCGGGGTCGGCCTCGACGGTGGCGGCGGGCGTGGCGCCGCCGGTGGCGGCGCCCTCCTGCGGGGCGCCGGACAGCGAGTCGGACCCGCAGCCGGCCAGGACGAGGGCGCCGGCGGCCAGCGAGCCGGCGGTGGCCAGCAGCGAGCGGCGGGTGGCGCTGCGGGTGGTGGAGATGGAGCGGACGGGCACGAGGGGTCCTCCCGGACGGCGGCACGAGCGA
The DNA here is from genome assembly GCF_050871905.1 of Kineococcus haloalkalitolerans. Taxonomy (NCBI): domain Bacteria; kingdom Bacillati; phylum Actinomycetota; class Actinomycetes; order Kineosporiales; family Kineosporiaceae; genus Kineococcus; species Kineococcus haloalkalitolerans. The sequence goes on along the minus strand of NZ_JBJLSH010000054.1, from coordinate 10,530 downwards.
GCACAGTCTGAACCACGGGTGGCGCGCGGGTGGACGCGGTCCGCGACCGACGGGGCCGCTGTCACGCGCTGTTCACACGCGCGCGGGCGGTGATCGCGCTGAGTGCGAGCGGCACCACCGCTGGTGACGGCGCGGACGGGTCAGGGCTGCGGCACGCCCAGCCAGTCGTACCAGCCGCTGTGCAGCACCAGCCACGCCACGAGCCCGTACCCCGCCTGCCCGGGGTGCACGCCGTCGGAGGCCGCCAGGTCGGCGAACCAGTCCTCGTGCTCCGACAGCGGCGTCCAGGTGTCCACGTAGGCCACCCGCCGGCGCGCGCACACGTCGGCGAAGGCGTCGGCGAGGTCCGCGATCCGGTCGTTGCGCTCGGCGTCCGCGACCGGGGTGGGGCCCACCACGAGCGTCGGCAGGCCGCGCGCCTCGCACTCGTCGAGGACGTTGGCGAGGTTGAGGCGGCTGCGCGCCAGCGACGTGCCGGCGTCCAGGTCGGCGTGGCCCAGGCCCACGACGAGGCGGTGCTCGTCGCCGCCGGCGAAGCGGCGGGCGGTCTCCTCGCGCCAGCGGGCGTTCAGGTCGGTGGTCGTCTCCCCGGGCACGCCCAGCGGGAACATCGTCACGTCGCGGTCCTCGCGGGGGGTGCGGGCCGAGACCCGGCCGACCCAGCCCAGGGCGCGCGGGTCGCCGACGCCCGTCACGAACTCGTCGCCCACCAGGCACACGCGCACGTCGTAGCGGCCGTTCACTGGTTCTCCTCGCGCACGTGCGGGTGCTCCTCAGGCTCGTCGGGGTGCGACGGCCGAGGATAGTCGTCCGCGCGGCCCGCCCGGTGCGGACGTGACCCGCCCGGCGGTCGGTCCGCGACGAGCGCGCCGACGTCCAGGACCAGGGCGCCGGGCCGACGTCCAGCTCCACCTCGCCCGCGGCGGCCTCCAGCACCCGGGTGGGCCGGAACGCGCCGCCGTCGAGCACGAGCGTCGTCAGGGTCCGCTCGCGCGGGTCGACGACCCAGTACCGGGGCAGGCCCCCCTGGGCGTGCTCCGTCACCTTCAGCAGCAGGTCGTCGCGGCGGTTCGTCGACACGACCTCCACCACGAGGGCGGGCGTGCCGGTGGAGCGCTGCGGGACGGTGCGGTCCGCCACGGCACACCACGACCTCGGGCACGAAGGCGTCCGCCGCGGGCTTCCACTCCCAGCCCGGGTCGACCTCGTGCGTCGGCGGCAGCACCGCGCGCAGCGCGACGGCCGGCTCCAGGCAGATGTCCTGGTGCCGCTGGTCGGGGGTGGGGCTCACGAGCAGGTGCCCGTCGACGTGCTCGACACGGGGGTCCTCCGGCAGGGCGGCGTACTCGTCCCAGCTGAGCGCGCGCTCGCGCCCGGTCGTCGCCGTCACCGCCGGCACCTCCCCGCGCTCGCCACGCCCACCGCCGCCGCCAGCGCACGACGCCCCCGGCACCGCGCGCGGGTGCCGGGGACGTCGTCGCGAGGGGTCGAGGGGGCCGCGTCAGCGGTCAGCGGGTGAAGGCCCGCTCGGCCAGCTCCTTCTGCTCGGCCTGGTGCCGCTTGGCCGAGCCGACGGCGGGGGAGGCGGAGGCCGGCCGGGAGACCAGCTCCAGCTTCGAGCCCAGTTCCTTCCACAGCCCCAGGGCCACGTGCTGCCAGGCGCCCTGGTTGGCCGGCTCCTCCTGCACCCACACCAGCTCCGCGTCGTAGCGGCCGGTGACCTCGCGGATGCGGTCCACCGGCAGCGGGGCCAGCTGCTCGACCCGCACGATCGCGGTGGTGCGGTCACCGCGGCGGGTCCGCTCGGCGGCCAGGTCGTAGTAGACCTTGCCCGAGCACAGCAGCACCCGGGTGACCTCCGCCGGGTCCAGGCCGGCCACGTCGTCCACGACCGGCTCGAACGTGCCGGAGGTGAAGTCCTCCACCGCCGACTGCGCGGCCTTCAACCGCAGCATCGACTTCGGCGTGAACACCACCAGCGGCTTGCGCGGGCGCGCGTACGCCTGGCGGCGCAGCAGGTGGAAGTAGCTGGCCGGGGTCGAGGGGACCGCGACCGTCATGTTGTCCTCGGCGCACATCTGCAGGAAGCGCTCGATGCGGCCGGAGGAGTGGTCCGGTCCCTGCCCCTCGTAGCCGTGCGGCAGCAGCAGCACGACCGAGGAGCGCTGCCCCCACTTCTGCTCGCCGGAGGAGATGAACTCGTCGATGACGGTCTGCGCGCCGTTGAAGAAGTCGCCGAACTGCGCCTCCCACAGCACCAGCGCGTCGGGGCGCTCGACCGAGTAGCCGTACTCGAAGCCCATCGCCGCGTACTCGCTCAGCAGCGAGTCGTAGATCCAGAACTTCGCCTGCTCCTGCGTGAACGCCGGGTCGCCGGAGTTCTTGCCCAGGTACAGCAGCGGCGTCCACTCCTCGCCGGTGACCCGGTCGGTGAGGACGGCGTGGCGGGACACGAACGTGCCGCGGCGCGAGTCCTGCCCGGCCAGGCGCACCGGGGTGCCCTCCAGCAGCAGCGAGCCGAAGGCCAGCAGCTCGCCCCAGCCCCAGTCGATGCCGCCCTCGCGCGACATCTGCTCGCGCTTGTCCAGCAGCTGGCGCAGCTTGGGGTGGACGGTGAAGCCCTCCGGCGGGTTCGCCTGCACGCGGCCGATGTGGGCGATCACGTCCTCGCCGACGGCCGTGCCCACCGAGCGGCCGGCGGCCTGCTCGTCGGCCTCCTGCGCGCTGGGCTTCTCCAGCCCGCCGCGGCTGTCGCCGTCACCGCCGGCGCTGCCGCCGTCGCCCTTGGTCTCGGCGAACGCGCGCTCCAGCTGGGCGGAGTAGTCGCGCAGCGCCTCCTCGGCGTCCTCGACCGAGATGTCGCCGCGGCCGATGAGCTGCTCGGTGTAGCTCTTGCGGACGCTGCGCTTCTTCTCGATGAGGTTGTACATGAGCGGCTGCGTCATCGACGGGTCGTCGCCCTCGTTGTGGCCGCGGCGGCGGTAGCAGACCATGTCGATGACGACGTCCTTGTCGAACGCCTGCCGGAACTCGAAGGCCAGCTGCGCCACCCGCACGCACGCCTCGGGGTCGTCGCCGTTCACGTGGAAGATCGGCGCCTGGATCATCCGGCCCACGTCGGTGCAGTACACCGACGAGCGCGCCGAGGCGGGCGCCGTGGTGAACCCGACCTGGTTGTTGATGACCACGTGCACCGTGCCGCCCGTGCGGTACCCGCGCAGCTGCGACAGGTTGAGCGTCTCGGCGACCACGCCCTGCCCGGCGAACGCCGCGTCGCCGTGCAGCAGCACGGGCAGCACGGGGAACGACTTGCCGGCCAGGTTGATGCGGTCCTGCTTGGCGCGCGCCACGCCCTCCAGCACCGGGTTGACGGCCTCCAGGTGCGAGGGGTTGGCCGCCACGTACACCTTCGTGCGCTCGCCGTCCTCGCCCGTGAAGGTGCCCTCGGTGCCCAGGTGGTACTTCACGTCGCCGGAGCCCTGCACCGTCCGCGGGTCCTGCTGGCCCTCGAACTCGCGGAACACCTGCGAGTAGCTCTTGCCCGCGATGTTCGTCAGGACGTTGAGCCGGCCGCGGTGGGCCATGCCCAGGCAGACCTCGTCCAGGCCGTTCGTGGCGGCCCGCGACAGCAGCGCGTCCAGCAGCGGGATGACGCTCTCGCCGCCCTCCAGGCTGAAGCGCTTCTGCCCCACGTACTTCGTCTGCAGGAACGTCTCGAACGCCTCGGCGGCGTTCAGGCGGCGCAGCACGCGCAGCTGCTCGGCCGCGCTGGGCTTGGCGTACGGGCGCTCCACGCGCTCCTGGATCCAGCGCCGCTGCTCCGGGTCCTGGATGTGCATGTACTCGATGCCCACGGTGCGGCAGTAGGAGTCGCGCAGCACCCCCAGCACGTCGCGCAGCTTCATGTGCGCCTTGCCGCCGAACCCGCCGGTGGGGAACTCGCGGTCGAGGTCCCACAGCGTCAGCCCGTGCGTCTCGATCTCGAGGTCGGGGTGGACGCGCTGGCGGTACTCCAGCGGGTCGGTGTCGGCCATGAGGTGCCCGCGCACCCGGTAGGCGTGGATCAGCTCGACGACCCGGGCCGTCTTGTTGATCTGGTCGTCGTGCGAGATGGAGATGTCCGGCGTCCAGCGGATCGGCTGGTACGGGATGTGCAGGGACTGGAAGACCCGGTCGTAGAAGCCGTCCTCGCCCAGCAGCTTCTGGTGCACGACCCGCAGGAACTCGCCCGACCCGGCGCCCTGGATGATCCGGTGGTCGTAGGTCGAGGTCAGCGTGAGGACCTTGCTGACCGCCAGGCGGGTCAGCGTCTCCTCGCTCGCGCCCTGGTACTCGGCCGGGTACTCCATCGCGCCCACGCCGATGATCGCGCCCTGGCCCTTCACCAGCCGCGGCACCGAGTGGACCGTGCCGATGGTGCCGGGGTTGGTCAGGCTGATCGTCACGCCGGAGAAGTCGTCGGCCGTCAGCTTGCCGGCGCGGGCGCGGCGCACCACGTCCTCGTAGGCGGCCCAGAACTCGGCGAAGTCCTTGGTGTCGGCCTCGCGCACGCCGGGCACCATGAGCTGGCGCGAGCCGTCCGGCTTGGGCAGGTCGATGGCGATGCCGAGGTTGACGTGCGCCGGCTGCAGCACCGCCGGCTTGCCGCCCTCGAGGGTGTAGGCGGCGTTCATCGACGGCATCTGGCCCAGCGCCTCGACGACGGCGAAGCCGATGAGGTGGGTGAAGGAGACCTTGCCGCCGCGCGCCCGCTTGAGGTGGTTGTTGATGACGATGCGGTTGTCCACCAGCAGCTTGGCCGGCACGGCCCGCACGCTCGTGGCCGTGGGGACCTCGAGGCTGGCCTCCATGTTGGTGACCACGCGCGCGGCCGGGCCGCGCAGCTTCTCCACGCGGTCGGAGGCCGGCGCGGCCTGGGCGGCGGGCGCCTGCGCGGGCACCGGGCCGCGCCCGCCCGCGGCGGCCGGGGCGGCGGCGTCGGCGGGTCGCGGGGCGCGGGTGCCCGGCGCGGGGGAGGGGGCCGGGGCGGGCTGCGTGCCGCCGGGCTTGGAGGGGGCCGCGGGCGCCGGCGGCGGCGCGGAGGCGCGCTGCGGCGCCGGGCTCCGCGGGGCGGCCCCGGGTGCGGGGGTGCTCGGCGCGGGGGCGGGCGCGGCGGCCTCGTCGCCGCGCTCCGCGGCGGGCCGCTCGGCCGCGGCCGTGCCCTCGGACCCGGTCGCGCCGTTGCGGCGGGCGCCGTGCCCGTCGGCGACGTGCCCGCCCGCGCCGTCCCCGTCGCGCTGGTGGGAGGTGGTGCGCCCGGCGGGGTTGTCCGCGGGGGCGTAGTCCGCGAAGAAGTCCCACCACGCCTCGTCGACCGAGTGCTTGTCCCGCTTGTACTGCTCGTACAGCTCGTCGACGAGCCACTCGTTGGGGCCGAACGTGGAGAGCTTGTCCTCGTGGGGCGAGGGCTGGTGAGGCACGGCGGTGTCGCCTTCTTCCTCGAGAGGTCGGACTGTGCGGGCGCGCGTCCACCCTATCCCCGCCGCACCTCACCGGGCCCCCGGGCAGACCGCGCCGCCGCGGTCCCCGGACGAGACGTACCTCACGCCTCGTGACGACTGCAGCACGCGACGCAACCGGTGCGGGCGGCCCCGCGGCCGCGTCCCGCCGAGGGCTCAGACGCCGTCCGCGGGGTCCGCCGGCAGGTGCACGTCGATGCGGCAACCGCCCTCCGGCGGCGTGGGTGCCACCCGGATCGTGCCCCCGTGCAGCTGCACCGCCCAGCGCGCGATCGCCAGCCCCAGGCCCGTGCTGCCGCCCGTGCGCGAGCTGCCCCGCTGGAAGCGCTCGAAGACCCGCTCGCGGTCGGCGTCCGGGATGCCCGGGCCCTCGTCCTGCACCGAGACCCGCACCACGCTGCCCAGCGCCCGCGCCGAGACCGTCACCGTCCCGCCCGCGGGGGAGTGCCGCGAGGCGTTGTCCAGCAGGTTGGCCACCACCTGGTGCAGCCGCGCCGAGTCCGCGCTCACCGTCAGCCCCGGCGGCACGACGTCCACCGCGAACGTCACCTCGCGCCCCGTCATCGACATCGCCCGCGTGGCCTGCTGCAGGAACGGGCCCAGCGCCACGTCCTCGCGGTCCAGCGCCACCGCGCCCGCGTCCAGCCGCGACAGGTCCAGCAGCTGCTCCACCAGCCGGGCCAGCCGCTCCGTCTGCGCCAGCGCCGTGCCCAGCGTCTCGCGGTCCGGCTCCGTGACCCCGTCCACGAGGTTCTCCAGCACCGCGTGCAGCGCCGAGACCGGCGTGCGCAGCTCGTGGCTGACGTTCGCCACCAGCTCCCGGCGCTCGCGGTCCACGGCGCCCAGGTCCTCGGCCATCCGGTTGAAGGCGTGCGCCAGCTCGCCCACCTCGTCGCGGCTGGTCGCGCGCACCCGGCGCGAGTAGTCGCCCGTGGCCATCGCCCGCGCGGCCGCGGTCATCTCCCGCAGCGGCGAGGTCATCCCGCGGGCCAGCAGCTGCGTGAGGACCAGCGCCAGCACGATCGAGACCGGCAGCGTGTACCGCGGCCCGATGCCCTGGTGCAGCGCCTGCCACACGAACAGGGCCGCCACGGTGACCGTCGCGCCCACCAGCAGCGCCAGCTTCGTCTTCAGCGAGTGCACCGGGTCCAGCGGGCGCACGTCCTGCCAGGCGCGCCGCGCGCCCGCCGCCCGGGAGGCCGCCGCCCGCGCGGCCCCCGCGGCGCCCGTCAGCGGGATAGGGCCGGTCAGGCCCGTGCCCTCGCGGGAGGCCCGCTCGCGCGCCAGCTCGTGGGTCCGGTCGTCCGTCACCCGGTCGTCCCGTCGCCGGCCGGCTCGAACGCGTACCCGACCCCGTGCACCGTCCGCACCAGGTCGGCCCCCAGCTTGCGCCGCAGCGCCTTCACGTGGCTGTCCACGGTCCGCGTCCCCGACGCGTCGGCCCAGTCCCAGACGTCCTCGAGCAGCTTCTCGCGCGTCAGCACCGTGCGCGGCGAACCGGCCAGGCACACCAGCAGGTCGAACTCCGTGGGCGTCAGGTGCACCTCGGTGCCGGCCCGCCGCACCCGCCGCTGGTCGCGGTCGACGACCAGCTCGCCGTCGGCCACGGGGAAGACGAGGGTCCCGGCCGCGGCGGGGGTGCCCACCAGCTGGCGGGCGCGCTCGACGCGCCGCACCAGCGCGTTGACCCGCGCGACCAGCTCGCGCATCGAGAACGGCTTGGTCATGTAGTCGTCAGCGCCCACGCCCAGGCCGACGAGCTTGTCCGTCTCGTCGTCGCGCGCCGTCAGCATGAGCACGGGCACCGGCCGCGCGGCCTGCACCCGGCGGCACACCTCCAGGCCGTCGAAGCCCGGCAGCATGACGTCCAGGACCACCACGTCGGGCGAGACGCGCTCGCACAGCTCCACCCCGCCGGGGCCGTCGGCCGCGGTCTCCACGACGTAGCCCTCCGCGCGCAGGCGGCGCGCCACCGCGTCGGCGATCGTCGGCTCGTCCTCGACGACGACGGCCGTGCGGCCCGCGGCCGGCTCGCCGGCGCCGCGGGCGGGTGCGGGGGTGCTGCCGGTGCTCATGGGGCCGAAGCCTAGGCCGCCGCGCCGCGCGCGGCCGGGGACGAGGCCGGGGCGCGCACCAACCCCCCACGGCCTCCACAGGACCCGTCCAGGCCGCTCCCGGCCCGGGTCCGGCGGCGTCCCGGCGTGTCCCGCCGCGTCCCGGCGCCGCCTACCCTCCAGGGGTGCGATTCCTCGACGGTCAGCGGCCGGCCACCGACCTCACCTACAACGACGTCTTCCTGGCGCCGTCGCGGTCGGCGGTGACCTCGCGCCTGGACGTGGACCTGACCACCGGCGACGGCACCGGCACCACCGTGCCCGTCGTCGTCGCCAACATGACGGCCGTGTCCGGCCGGCGGATGGCCGAGACCGTCGCCCGCCGCGGCGGGATGGCGGTGCTGCCGCAGGACCTGCCACTGGACGTGGTGGCCGAGGTCGTCGGCTGGGTCAAGGAGCGCCACCCCGTCTTCGAGACGCCCGTGGTGCTGCACCCGACCGACACCGTGCACGACGCGGTGAACCTCATGCCCAAGCGCGCGCACGGCGCGGCCGTCGTCACCGACGCCTCCGGCGCGGTCGTCGGCGTCGTCACCGCTGCCGACTGCGCGGACGTCGACCGCTTCACCCAGGTGCACGCCGTCATGAGCCCCTCGCCGGTCACGCTCGACGCCGACCTGCTCGAGCGCGACGGGGCCGTCGACCGCGACGGCCTCGAGGCCGCCTTCGACCAGCTGCACACCTCCCGCCGCCGCTTCGCACCCGTCGTGCGCGACGGTCTGCTCGTCGGCGCGCTGACCCGCCGCGGCGCCCTGCGCTCGACCGTGTACGCCCCCGCCCTGGACGCCGGCGGCCGCCTGCGCATCGCCGCCGCCGTCGGCATCAACGGCGACGTGGCCGGCACCGCGAAGGCCCTGCTGGCCGCCGGCGTGGACGCCCTCGTCGTCGACACCGCCCACGGGCACCAGGAGAAGACGCTGGAGGCCCTGGCGGCCGTGCGCGGGCAGGACCCGCAGGTGCCCGTCGTGGCCGGCAACGTCGTCACCGCCGCCGGCACCCGCGACCTGCTGGCCGCCGGCGCCGACATCGTCAAGGTCGGCGTCGGCCCCGGCGCCATGTGCACCACGCGGATGATGACCGGCGTCGGGCGCCCGCAGTTCTCCGCCGTGCTCGAGTGCGCCGCCGCGGCCCGCGAGGCCGGCGGGCACGTGTGGGCCGACGGCGGGGTCCGCCACCCGCGCGACGTCGCCCTCGCGCTGGCCGCCGGGGCCAGCCAGGTGATGGTCGGCTCCTGGTTCGCCGGCACCCACGAGAGTCCCGGCGACCTGGCCGTCGACGCCGACGGGCGCGCCTACAAGGAGAGCTTCGGCATGGCCTCCGCGCGCGCCGTCGCCGCCCGCACGCGCGCCGACTCCCCGTTCCAGCGGGCCCGCAAGGGGCTGTTCGAGGAGGGCATCTCCTCCTCGCGCATGCACCTGGACCCGCACCGGCCCGGCGTGGAGGACCTGCTGGACCAGATCACCTCCGGCGTGCGCTCGGCGTTCACCTACGTCGGCGCGCGCACGGTCGCCGAGTTCGCCGAGCGGGCCGTCGTCGGCCTGCAGTCCGCCGCCGGGTACGACGAGGGACGCCCGCTGCCCGCCGGCTGGTGACCCGGCCCCTCCCGCCCGTCCCTCGCGCGACTCCCGGCGCGCTCGCCACCCCTCCTCGCACCGGGAGGGGTGGCGAGCGCGCCAGGAGTCGTCCGGGCCGGGCCGCGTCCCTATGCTCGTCAGCGCCATGAGCTCATCTCCCGGGCCGCGCGGCGGCCCCACCCCCGGCACCCCCGCAGGACGCGTCGACAGCGGCTCCGGCGGGCCCGCCCACCCGCGCGGGGGCGGCGCGTGACCGAGTGGCTCCTGCTCGGCGTCGGTGTCCTGCTGACCCTGGGCACCGCGGTCTTCGTCGCCGCCGAGTTCTCCTTCGTCACCCTGGACCGCTTCGCCGTCGAGAACGCCGCCCGCGGCGGCGACCGGCGCGCGGCCGGGGTGCTGCCCGCGCTGAGCAGCCTGTCGACCCAGCTGTCCGGGGCGCAGGTCGGCATCACCCTGACCACGCTGCTGCTCGGCTACCTCGTCGAGCCGTCCCTGGCGACGCTGCTGCGCGGCCCGCTCGGCGAGCTCGGCCTCGGGCCCGCGCTGACCGGCACCGTCGCGGTCACCGCCTCCGTGGTGCTGGCCGCGGCCTTCTCGATGGTCGTCGGGGAGCTGGTGCCCAAGAACCTCGCCCTGTCCGTGCCCCTGGGCACCGCGCGCGTCGTCGCCCCGCTGCAGCGCGGCTTCACCTGGGTGATCTCCCCGCTCATCACCGTGCTCAACGGCAGCGCCAACCGCTTCCTGCGCGCGGTGGGCGTCGAGCCGCAGGAGGAGCTGTCCGGCGCGCGCTCGGCGCGCGAGCTGGCAGCGCTGGTGCGCCGCTCCGCCGACCTGGGCACCCTCGACCTCGGCACGGCCACCCTGCTCAGCCGCACGCTCGTCTTCGGCGACCAGACGGCCGCCGACGTCATGACCCCGCGGGTGCGGACGCAGTCGCTGCGCCACGACGAGACCGCCGCCGACGTCGTCGCCCGCGCCCGCGCCACCGGCCACTCGCGCTTCCCCGTGACCGGCGACGACCTCGACGACGTCCTCGGCGCGGTGCACGTGAAGTCCGCGGTGGCGGTGCCCCCCGAGCGCCGCGCCGAGGTGCCCGCGGCCGCGCTGATGGCCGAGGTGCGCCGCGTGCCCGACACCCTGCGCCTGGACCCGCTGCTGCTGCAGCTGCGCCAGAAGGGCCTGCAGCTGGCCGTCGTCGTCGACGAGTACGGCGGCACGGCCGGCGTGGTGACGCTGGAGGACCTGGTGGAGGAGATCGTCGGGGGCGTCGCCGCCGAGCCACTCCGCGACCCCGCCCGGCGGCGCCGGCACCCCCCCCGCTCCTAGACCGTCCGCGGCCGCGCC
>NZ_JBJLSH010000053.1:0-22926 GCF_050871905.1 Kineococcus haloalkalitolerans | reverse complement strand
GTGCGCACAGGCCGCGGCCTGGCGCGCGGGGCCCGCCGGGCACCCCGACCTGACGGTGGCGGTGAACCTGTCGGTGGCGCAGCTGGCCCCCGGGCTGGTCGAGGAGGTGCGCGGGGTGCTGGCGGCCACCGGCCTGCCCGCGACCGCGCTCGTCCTGGAGATCACCGAGACGGTCTTCGTGCAGGAGGGCGACACCGCCCGCGACGTGCTGGCGGCGCTGCGCGCCCTGGGTGTGCGGATCGCCGTCGACGACTTCGGGACCGGCTACTCCTCGCTGTCCTACCTGCGCCGGCTGCCGGTGGACGTGCTGAAGATCGACCGCTCGTTCGTGCGGGCGATGGGCCGCGACGAGGACACCGCCGTCGTGCGCACCGTCATCGGGCTGGCGCAGGCGCTGGGCCTGGAGACCGTCGCTGAGGGCGTGGAGAGCGCCGAGGAGGGGGCGCTGCTGCGCCGGCTCGGCTGCGACCAGGCCCAGGGCTACCACTGGTCCCGGCCGCTGCCGGCCGACCAGCTGCCCGCCGCCCTCACGCCGCCGGCGCCGGTGCGCGCCCTGGCGGGCTGAGGACGGCGGGCCGGGCGGGACGGGCGGACCTCAGGCCGCGTCCAGGCCCCGCCGGCGCAGCAGCGGCTCGATGCGCGCGTCGCGGCCGCGGAACTCCCGGTAGGCGGCCAGCGGGTCGACGCTGCCGCCGCGCGAGAGGACGGTGCGGCGGAACCGCTCGCCGTTCTCGCGGCGCAGCCCGCCGTTCTCGCCGAACCACTCCACGGTGTCGGCGTCGAGGACCTCGCTCCACACGTAGGAGTAGTAGGCGGCCGCGTACCCGCCGCCGAACACGTGGTGGAAGTAGGTGCTGCGGTAGCGCGGCGGCACCTCCTCCAGCGCCACCCCCGCCTCGGCCAGGGCGGCGGCCTCGAACTCCTGCACCTGCTCCGGGCGCGGCGGGTCCAGGACGTCGTCCAGCGCGCCCGCCGGCAAGCGGTGCCACGCCTGGTCCAGCAGCGCCGCCGCCAGGTACTCCAGCGTGGAGAAGCCCTGCCCGTAGCGGCGCGCGGCGCGCAGGCCCTCCACGGCGTCCGCCGGCAGCGGCTCGCCCGTGACGTGGTGGCGGGCGTAGCGGGCCAGGACCTCCGGCTCGAAGCCCCAGAACTCGTTGACCTGCGAGGGGAACTCCACGAAGTCGCGCGGCACCGACGTCCCCGAGAACCGCGGGTAGCGCACGTCGGACAGCAGCCCGTGCAGGGTGTGCCCGAACTCGTGGAACAGCGTCTCCACCTCGTCGACCGTCAGCAGCGCCGGGTCGCCGGGGGCGGGCGCCGGCACGTTCAGGCAGTTCACCACCACCGGTGCGGTCCCCAGCAGCCGCGACTGGTCGGCGAAGGAGCTCATCCACGCCCCGCCGCGCTTGGAGGCGCGCGCGAACGGGTCGAACAGGTACAGGCCCAGGGGCCGGCCGGAGTCGGTGACCTCGAACACCCGCACGTCCGGGTGGTACGCGGGCAGGTCGGAGCGCTCGGAGAACCCCAGCCCGTACAGGGCGGTGGCGGTGGCGAAGACGCCGTCGACGAGGACGCGCTCCAGCTCGAACCACGGCCGCAGGGCCTCGGTGTCCACGGCGAAGCGCTCGCGGCGCAGGCGCTCGGCGCAGTGGGCCCAGTCCCACGCCCGCAGCGGACCCTCCTCGCCGTCGGCGCGCAGCACCTCCTCCAGCTCGGCCGCCTCGGCGCGGGCGTTCGCGACGGCCGCCGGCGCCAGGCGCCGCAGCATCCCCACCGCGGCCTCGGCGTCGCCGGCGGTCTCGTCGGCCACCACCCACGCGGCGTGGTGCGCGAACCCCAGCAGCTGCGCGCGCTCGGCGCGCAGCGCGGCGGTGCGCTGCAGCAGGACCCGCGTGTCGTGCGGGCCGCCGCGCCCACCGCGCGCCAGCGACGCCTCGTGCACGCGCCGGCGCACGTCGCGCCGGCGCAGCGCCTCCAGCACCGGCTGACCGGAGGGCAGCACGAGCGGCAGCAGCCAGCCGTCCAGACCGCGCGCCTGCGCCGCCTCCCGCGCCCGGGCGACGCCGGCGGCGTCCAGCCCCTCCAGCTCCGCCTCGTCCCGCAGGTGGACGGCCAGGTCGTTCGTGTCGTCCAGCAGGGCGGTGTCGAACGCGGTCGTCAACCGCGACAGCTCGGCGTTCAGCTCCCGCAGCCGCTGCTGGCCGGCCCCGTCGAGCAGCGCGCCCTCGCGCGCGGCGTCGGTGTGCAGGCGCTCCAGCAGCCGGCGCGCCTCGGCGTCCAGGCCGGCGGGCGGGTCGCCGTGGTGGCGGGCCACCTGCGCGACCAGCCGCGGGTCCAGGCGCACCGCGTCCTCGTGGGCCGCCAGCCGCGGGAACCACTCCGCCTGCACGGCGCGCAGCTCGTCGTCGGCGTCCGTGCCGACGAGGTTGGCGAACACGGCCACCGCGCGACGCAGCAGCTGCCCCGCGCTCTCCAGGCCGTCCAGCAGCTCCTGCGCGCCCGGCTCGGCGTCCAGGAGGGCGTCCAGCTCGGCCAGGTGCTGGGCGGTGCCCGCCGCGAACGCGGGCGCGAAGTGCTCCGCGCGCACCCGGTCGAAGGGCGGCAGCCCGAACGGCAGGTCGCTGGGCGCGGCGAACGGGTTGTCGGCGGCCAGCTCGGACGTCACGTCGGCGCTCATCGCCCCATGATGGCCCCGCCCCGCCCGCCGGTCCCGGTGGCGCACGCGGTGGGAGCGGGGTGAGGCGAGGCTCACCGTGCTTCGCGACCCTCACCGACGGTTCACCCCGCGCTCACCCGGACGTCGTCGGAGGACCCCCGCGGCGTCCCTAGCGTCCGGCGCGGACGACCGCCCCCCGCGGTCGGAGGACCCGCGAGGAGAGACCGCGTGAGCACCACGGACACCCCCCGTCCCGCCCTGCCCCTGCTGCCCTACGTGCCCGCCGGGCGGCGCAGCCCGATGACCTGCCACTACCGCTGCGGCAGCCAGTGCGCCGCCCCGGTGGCCAACCGCTCGGAGAACGCCTACTTCGGCGACGTCGTGCGCGGGGTCGTCTCCCGCCGCGGCGTCCTCGCCGGCCTGGTCGGCCTCGGCGTCGCCGGCGCCGCCCTCGGGCAGGCCCCCGCCGCCCGCGCCGCCGCCGGTGACCCGACCCCGCTGGCCGCCCCGTTCGACCCGGGCCACCAGGTCGAGTTCTCCGCCATCGCGCCCGTGCCCGCGGGTTCCGACTCCTTCGACGTGCCCGCCGGTTTCGCCTGGGCGGCCGTGCTCTCGTGGGGCGACCCGATCTTGCCCGGCGCGCCGGAGTTCGACTTCGACGCGCAGAGCCCCGAGGCGCAGGCCGGCCAGTTCGGCTACAACAACGACTACGTCGCCGTGCTGCCCTTCGCCGGGGACGAGCACCGCGCCCTGCTCGTGGCCAACCACGAGTACACCAACGAGGAACTCATGTTCCGCGGCTTCACCGGCAGCGACGAGGCCACCGACGAGCAGCTGATGACGGCGATGGCCGCGCACGGCATGTCCGTCGTGGAGCTGCGCCGCTCCTCCACCCGCGCGCCGTGGGGCTACGTGCGCCACTCCGACCACAACCGCCGCGTCACCCCCTCGACCCCGTTCCGGGTCACCGGCGCGGCGGCCGGTTCCACCCTGCTGCGCACCAGCGCCGACCCCGAGGGCCGCACCGTCCTGGGCACCCTGAACAACTGCGCCGGCGGCACGACGCCGTGGGGCACCGTGCTGTCCGGCGAGGAGAACTTCCACCAGTACTTCGCCGTCCCCGAGGACCTCGAGGACCCGGCCCTGGCCCGCTACGGCATCACCGGCACCGGGCGCGGCTGGGAGCGCGTCGACGAGCGCTTCGACGTCGCCGCCGAGCCGAACGAGCCGAACCGCTTCGGCTGGGTCGTCGAGGTCGACCCGTACGACCCGGCCTCCACGCCCCGCAAGCACACCGCGCTGGGCCGCTTCAAGCACGAGGGCGCGACGGTCTCCCTGGCCGCCGACGGGCGCGCCGTGGCCTACATGGGCGACGACGAGCGCTTCGACTACGTCTACAAGTTCGTCTCGAAGGAGCGGTTCCGCGAGGGCGACCGCGCCCACAACCTCACCCTGCTGGAGGAGGGCGACCTGTACGTGGCCGCCTTCGACGGCGACGGCACCGAGGACGGGCGCTACGACGGCACGGGCCGCTGGATCCCGCTGGTCACCGACGGCGTCTCCCGCGTGCCCGGGTTCTCCGCCGAGCGCGTCCTGGTGCACACCCGCCTGGCCGCCGACACCGTCGGCGCCACGAAGATGGACCGCCCCGAGGACGTCGAGCGCAACCCCGTCAACGGCCGCGTCTACGTCGCCTGCACCAACAACACCCAGCGCGGCACCGAGGGGAAGGCCGGCGTCGACGAGGCGAACCCGCGCCCGGAGAACAAGGACGGGCACGTCGTCGAGATCACCGAGTCCGGTGACGACGCCGCCGCGACGACGTTCTGGTGGAACCTCGTCCTCGTCTGCGGCGACCCCGCCGACGAGACCACGTACTTCGGCGACGTGGACCGCTCGCTGGTCTCCCCGATCTCCTGCCCCGACAACGTCGCCTTCGACAGCGTCGGCAACCTGTGGATCTCCACCGACGGCAACGCGCTGGGTTCCAACGACGGCCTGTACGAGGTCGCCGTGGACGGCCCGCGCCGCGGGCTGGTCCGGCAGTTCCTCTCGGTGCCGGCCGGCGCGGAGACCTGCGGCCCGGTCATCGCCGAGGACGGCAGCGTCTTCGTCGCCGTGCAGCACCCGGGCGAGGACGACGAGGCCACCCCGGAGGCCCCCGCCTCGCTGTTCCCCTACGACGGCACCGGCCAGCCGCGCCCGTCGGTCGTGCAGGTCTACCGGGCCTGATCCTCTGCCTGGTCCCCGGGCGGCGACGTCGCGCAGCGAGCCGTCCACGCCCGGCAGGACGGCGTCGCGGACCACCTCGCCCACCACGGCCCACAGCAGGACCGCGGCCAGGACGGCGTCGCGCCGGCCCGTCCACCACAGCGCCGCACCGGCCAGTGCGGCGAACACCACGGCGCGCAGCGCGAGCCCGGGCCAGCCGCCGACGGCCCCGCCGGGGGTGAACAGGACGACGACGCTCGCGGCGAACGCGGCGTGGACGGCCAGCGCCCGCTCGTTCACCCCTGACCCGGCTCCCCCGGCACGAGCGCGGCGAGCAGCCGGCGCACCTCGGCCGCCGGGTCGGCGGTCAGCCCGCAGTGCACCGGCGAGGTCTGCACGACCGTGCTGCGGGGGGCGGTCAGCCAGCGGAACCGCGCCCCGGGCGCCTCGGCGGCCGCGGCGCCCGCCGCCGGGTCACCGCCGCACAGCCCCTCCAGCGCGGCCACGTGCCGGGCCACCGCCGCGGCGTCCACGTGCGGGGCGAACGCCCGCAAGCGCACCGGGTCCAGGCGGGTCCGGGCCTCCAGGTGCTCGCGGGCGCGGCACCACAGCAGCACCCCGGCGTTGAGGAACTCCGCGCGCTCGACCCGCGGCACGACCCGCACGACCGCGTACTCGTAGACGTCCAGGGTCCCCTCACCCACGGCGGGCCCCCCGCTGCGCCTCGGCCAGTGCCGCCACCCACGGGCGCTCGCCCGCCAGCCGGGCGGCGAACCAGTCCCGGTAGGCCGCGCGCACCTCCTGCGCCGCGCCGAAGCCCGGCTCACCCTCCAGCCACACCCCGGGCACGTCCTCGACGGCCGCGGCGAGCACCTGCGGCGTCAGCGCCGCCGCGCAGTCCGCGTCCACGCCGGTGACCTCGGCGGCCGCGGCCAGCAGCAGGTGGTCCTCGGCGTGGCGCAGCGGCCGCTGCACCGACGCGGCCGCGCGCGGCCAGTCGTGGTGGAAGTACAGAGCGGCGCCGTGGTCGATGAGCCAGGGCTCCCCTCCCCACCACAGGGCGTTGGGGTTGCGCCAGGAGCGGTCCACGTTGAGCACGAGGGCGTCGAACCACAGCACCCGCGCCGCCCACGCGGGGTCGACGGGGTCCACGGCCGGGTCGAAGGACAGGGCGCCGGGCAGGAAGTCCGCGCCCAGGTTGTCCCCCGGTGAGCGCAGCAGCAGGTCCTGCACCTCCTCGTCCGGCTCGCCGCGGCCGATGACCGGGTCGACGCGGGCGACGACGAGCTCCGGGACCCGCAGGTCCAGCGCGGCGGCCAGGCGGGCGGCGAGGACCTCGGCGACCAGCACCCGCCGGCCCTGCCCGGCGCCGTGGAACTTCACCACGTACGTGCCCAGGTCGTCGGCCTCGCACAGCCCCGGCAGGCTGCCGCCCTCGCGCAGCGGCGCGACGTAGCGGGTCGCGGTGACGGTGCGCAGCACGCCGGGGAGTCTGCCAGCCGCCCTGCGCTCCGGGAGGCACGGGCGGTACCCAGCGCTCTCCCAGGATCGCGGCGCACACTGGGCCGGGTGAGGACAGCGAGCACCGGTCCAGAGGCGAAGCTGCTCGTCGTCGACGACGAGCCGAGCATCCGAGAGTTGCTGGCCACCAGCCTGCGCTTCGCGGGCTTCGAGGTCACGGCCGCCGCCGACGGCGCGCAGGCGCTGGAGCTGGCCGAGCAGGTGCGCCCCGACCTCGTGGTCCTCGACGTCATGCTGCCCGACCTGGACGGGTTCACCGTCACCCGCAAGCTGCGCGAGCGCGGCCGCGCGGTGCCCGTGCTGTTCCTCACCGCCCGCGACGACACCGCCGACAAGGTCGCCGGGCTGACGGTGGGCGGCGACGACTACGTCACCAAGCCGTTCAGCCTGGAGGAGGTCGTGGCGCGCATCCGCGCGGTGCTGCGGCGCACCGGCGCCGTGGAGGGCCCCGACACCGGCCGCCTCGTCTTCCACGACCTGGAGCTGGACGAGGACTCCCACGAGGTGCGCCGCGCCGGGCGCGTCGTGGAGCTGTCCCCCACCGAGTTCAAGCTGCTGCGCTACCTCATGCTCAACCCGCAGCGGGTGCTGTCCAAGACGCAGATCCTGGACCACGTGTGGGACTACGACTTCAACGGCGAGGCCGGGATCGTGGAGTCCTACATCTCCTACCTGCGCCGCAAGCTGGACACCGAGGGGCTGGAGCCGCTCATCCACACCAAGCGCGGTGTCGGCTACGTGCTGCGCGTGCCGCCGGGCGCGTGAGCGCGCTGCACCGCTGGCGCGCGCGGGCCCTGGCCGCCGAGGCGGGCCTGCCGCTGCGCGCGCGGCTGCTGGTCATCGTCGTGCTGCTGCTGACGGCGGCGATGTCGGTGACGGCGCTGGTGTCCACGAACCTGCTGCGCGCCAACCTGCAGGCGCAGGTCGACGCGGAGCTGCAGGGCAAGGGGGCGACGGCGGTCCGCGGGGCGTTCGCGCAGTTCTCGCAGAGCCGCGCCGAGCAGCTGCTGCTGTCCGACTACTACGTGCTGTTCGCCTACCCGGACGGCACGACGCGGGTCTCGTGCGAGCGCGACGACGCGGGCGGGTGCGTGGACGCGCCGCGGTTGCCGGCGCTGAGCGCGCCGGCCGTCGCCGCCGGGGACCAGGAGCCGTTCACGGTGCCCGACGCCGACGGCGGCGACCCGTGGCGGGTGGTGCTGCTGCCGGCCGCGGTCGGCGACGTGCCCGTGGCGGTGGCGGTGGCGCTGCCGCTGTCGGGCGCCAACGCCACCCTGGACCACTTCCGCACCGTCTCGCTGGTGGTGGCCCTGCTGGTGCTGGCCGGCGGGACGGGCCTGGCGGCGCTGGCGATCCGCCGCTCGTTCCGGCCGCTGTCGGACATCGAGGAGACGGCCTCGGCGATCGCCGCCGGGGACCTGTCGCGGCGCGTGCCGCCCGCCCCGGCCGGCACCGAGATCGGCCGCCTCAGCGGGGCGCTGAACACGATGCTCGGGCAGATCGAGCGCTCCTTCCGCGCCCAGCAGCGCTCGGAGGAGCAGATGCGCCGGTTCGTCGCCGACGCCAGCCACGAGCTGCGCACCCCGCTGGCCGCGATCCGCGGGTTCGCCGAGCTGTACCGGCAGGGCGCGGTGCGCGAGGAGGCCGACGTCGCCCACGTCATGGGCCGCATCGAGGGCGAGTCGACCCGGCTGGGCAGGCTGGTGGAGGACCTGCTGGCGCTGGCCCGCCTCGACGAGGCGCAGCGGCGGCGGGCGGCCGCGCCCGAGCCCGTGGACCTGGCCGTCGTCGCCTCCGACGCCGTCCACGACGCCCGCGGCCTGGCCGCCGACCGGCGGGTGCGCCTGGTGGGCGTGGACGACGAGCACGGGCCCTCCTCGGCGGTGGTGCTCGCCGACGAGGCCGGGCTGCGGCAGGTGATGACGAACCTGCTGGCCAACGCGCTGCACCACACCCCCGCCGGCACGCCCGTGGAGGTCGCGGTCGGTCGCGTGGCCGGGCCCAGCGGCCCGGAGTCGGTGGTGGAGGTGCGCGACCACGGCCCGGGGCTGACGCCGGAGGAGGCCGAGCGGGTGTTCGAGCGCTTCTACCGCGTCGACGCCTCCCGCCAGCGCGGCACGGGCGGCGCCGGGCTGGGGCTGGCGATCGTGTCGACCATCGTCACCGGGCACGGCGGGACGGTCTCCGTCGTCCCCACGCCCGGCGGCGGCGCCACCTTCCGGGTGCGCTTCCGCGCCGTGGACGCCCCCGTCGGCGACGACGACCCGGAGGCCGGGCCCGACGTGGAGGACGCCACCCCCGCCGGGCCGGAGGTTCACAGGTGACGTCCAGCCCGTTCCGGGTCCGCCTGCAGGACGGCGTCCGATCCTCGTGGTGAACGGCCGCCCCGGACGGGCGGCACGACCACCGACGAGCACGGGGTGAGCAGGATGAACGGTCAGGACGAGCGCACCCGCACCGACGTCACCGGCGGCGCGGCGGGCACCGGGACGGCGAGGACGGACTGGCCCGCGCCCGCGGCGGAGGCGCAGCGGTTCGACCCGTGGACGACGCCCGGCGGGCCGGTGCCCCCCACCGGCGGGGGCGACGGCACCGGCGGCGGGGGCGGCGGGCGCGGCCCGGGCCGCCGGCCGGGCTGGCTGGGGCTGACCGGCACGGCGCTGGTCAGCGCGGTCGCCGCGAGCGTCCTGACCGCCGGCCTCGTCGGCGCGTTCGGGCAGGGCACCGCCACCCCGTCGGGGACGGGCGGGACGACCGGCACCGCGGCGAGCAGCACGGCGGTGGCGGGGTCCGACGGGACGACCCCGGACTGGCAGGGCGTCGTCAGCGCCGTCGCCCCGAGCGTCGTCGCCATCGACGTGCGCTCGGCCACCGCCGAGGGTCAGGGGTCGGGCATCGTCTACGACGCCGACGGGCACGTCGTCACCAACAACCACGTCGTCACGGGCGCCGGCGGCGACGCCGAGATCACCGTGACGCTCAGCGACGGACGGCGCTACGGGGCGACCGTGGTGGGCACCGACCCCTCCACCGACCTGGCGGTCCTGCAGCTCACCGACCCGCCCTCCGACCTCGTGGCCGCGACCTTCGCGGACTCCGACCAGGTGGTGCCGGGACAGGCCGTCATGGCGCTGGGCAACCCGCTGGGCCTGGCCGGCAGCGCGACGACGGGCATCGTGTCGGCCGTGGACCGGCCCGTCCTCACCGAGGCCGCCACCGAGCAGGCGCAGCAGCAGCTGTCCCCGTTCGGGCGGCCGGGGCTGTCCGCCCCGCAGCCGACGGCGCCGGAGACGGTGGCGACCAACGCCATCCAGACGGACGCGGCGATCAACCCCGGCAACTCCGGCGGGGCGCTGCTGGACGGCTCCGGACGGGTGGTCGGCGTCAACTCCTCGATCGCCACGCTGGGCGCGAGCAGCGGCGGCCAGGGCGGCAGCATCGGCCTCGGCTTCGCCATCCCCTCGAACGAGGTGCGGATGATCGCCGACCAGCTCGTCGCGGACGGCTCGGCGCAGCACGCCTGGCTGGGCGTGAGCCTGGCCCCGCAGGACCCGGCCGTGACCGCGGACGGCGTCACCCGCACGGGGGCCCAGGTGGCGGCCGTGGAGGACGGGACGCCGGCCGCGGAGGCGGGGCTGCGCGCCGGGGACGTCGTGACGGCCGTGGACGGGCGCGAGACCCCCGGCTACGAATCGCTGACGGCCACCGTCCGCGGCACCGCGGTGGGCGCGCGGGTCGAGCTGACGGTGGTGCGGGACGGGCAGCAGCTCGCGCTGACGACGACCCTCACGGCGCGCCCGGAGCGGTGAGCCCGGCGGGGCCGGTGGAGCCGGTGGAGCCGCTCCACAGCGGGCTCCACCAGCCCCCGGGCAGCGGCCCGGCGCCCGGGCCGCCGCCCGCGGCCAGCTGCACGGCGTGGTGCTCGACGCGGCGGCTGCCGCCGTCCCACCACCAGCGGCGGCGGAAGCCCAGGACCTCCAGGACGGGGTCGGGCGCGGCGAGCGGCGCGACCAGGCCCCGGGCGGGGTCGAGGACGACGCCCGGCCCGTGGGGAGCGGGCACGGCGACCGCGCTCAGCAGGTCCTCGCGCACGCCGTCCGCCTCACGCGTGGCGACGACCCTCTCCCCGCGCCGCTTGGGGGTGCGCAGCCCCGCGGCGCGCACGCGGCGCAGCAGCTCGCGGGTGGGCACGGCGACGGCGCCCCGGGCCAGAGCCCGGGGCACGAGGTCGGCGGCCACGTCGTAGTGGTCGCCCTCGAAGGCCCGCCGGGGCAGTCCCAGCGCCTCGGCGAAGGCGTGCAGCTCGGCCAGCGAGGTGTCGCTGGCCAGGTGCGCCCACCAGCGGCCGTGCGCCGGCCACCGCGGGTCGTCGACGAGGACGGTCACGGGCGGGTCCACAGGGGCGGTGCGCCGGGACGGGTCGACCGGCGTGTGGACGGCGGCGGCGTGCCGATCGTGCGCTCCCTAGCGTCGCGGGCGGCGGGTCGGCGCAGGGCCGGCCCCGGAGTGCGGGCGCGGCCCGCGGGCAGGAGCGTGCCATGAGCCGGTTCGAGGTGGACAGCGACCGCGTGGCCGCGGCGAGCCAGGTGGTGCAGGCGTCGGTGCAGACCCTGGGCGGCGAGGCGGAGGCGCTGATGCGCCACCTGCTGGACCTGGAGGCGGTGTGGAAGGGGTCGGCCGCGACGGGCTTCCAGGCGCTGAGCGCGAGCTGGCGCTCCACGATGGAGCGGGTGCGCGTGAACCTGGAGGACATCCAGCGGGTGCTGGCCACGGCGGGTCAGCAGTACGCGGAGGTGGAGGCGGCCAACGCCCGCATGTTCGCCGGCTGAGCCTGCCCGGGGCCTCGCGCCCGCCGGACGCGCGAGGGCCCGGGACGCTCGTCGGTGGGCGTCCCGGGCCCTCGGGGCCGGTGCGGGCGGGTCAGGCGGCGCGGGCCGCCGGTGCCGCCGCGGTCGCGCCGGGCACGTCCCAGCGCATCTCCAGGTGCGGGCGACCGCTGTCGTCCCGCACCGTGATCCAGTGCACCGTCGGCGTGCTCGGACGGACACGCTCACGGCGAACCGCCATGGTCAAGTCGGCCATGAGGAACCTCCTGTTCATCTTCCGTTCACCTAGACCATAGCCCAGGACCGCGCCAAGAGCGAGCCACCCGCACATCACAGTGCAGTCACGACGCGACGCACCCCGAGCACCACTCCGCCGGTCGGCCGATCGCGTCGCGAACCGCGCCAGAAGTCGACGCACCGTCGCACTCCACGACGCGGAGTGACGGAACCGGTGGATCGCGCCACCGGGAGCGTCCTCCGCGTTCATCTCGGGTTCACCCGCGTCCCGGCGCCTACGCTGGGGCGGTGACGATCGTCGACCTCGGGGTGCCCGCGGTGCGCCGGCCCGCCGGGTCCGCGCCGGGCAGCGCCTCCCCGGCCCCGCCCGCCCCGGACAGCTCCACGGGCCCGCTGCGGGACCGCTACGGCCGCACGGCGACCGATCTGCGCGTCTCCCTGACCGACCGCTGCAACCTGCGCTGCCACTACTGCATGCCGCCGGAGGGGCTGCCCTGGCTGGAGCGCCCCGCCGTGCTCACCGACGCCGAGGTCGTCCGGCTGGTGACCCTGGCCGTGCGCGAGCTGGGCGTGCGCGAGGTCCGCTTCACCGGCGGCGAACCGCTCCTGCGCCGCGGCCTGGAGGACCTCGTGGCCGCCACGGCGGCGCTGCGCACCGCCGACGGCGCCCCGGTCGGCACGTCCCTGACCACCAACGGCATCGGCCTGGCCCGCCGCGCCGCCGGGCTGGCCACCGCCGGGCTCGGGCGCGTCAACGTCTCCCTGGACACCCTGGACCCCGCACGCTTCGCGGCCATCACCCGCCGCGACCGGCACGCCGACGTCCTCGCCGGCGTCGAGGCCGCCGCGGCCGCGGGCCTCGCGCCCGTGAAGGTCAACGCCGTCCTGCTGCGCGGCGTCAACGACGACGAGGCGCCCGCGCTGCTGCGCTGGGCCCTGGAGCGCGGCGTCGAGCTGCGCTTCATCGAGCAGATGCCGCTGGACCCGCACGGCACGTGGCGGCGCGAGGACATGATCACCGCCGAGGAGGTCCTGGCGTCCCTGCAGGGCGCGTTCACCCTCGTGGCCCGCCCCGCCGCCGCCCGCGGCTCCGCCCCCGCCGAGACGTGGGACGTCACCGACCCCGCCACGGGCCGCGCGCTCGGCCGGGTCGGGATCATCGCCTCCGTCACCCGGCCCTTCTGCGGCGACTGCGACCGCACCCGGCTGACCGCCGACGGGCAGGTGCGCACCTGCCTGTTCTCCACCACCGAGACCGACCTGCGCGACGCCCTGCGCGCCGGCGCCGACGACGCGCAGCTGGCGGCGACGTGGCGGACGGCGATGTGGGGCAAGCTGCCCGGCCACGACATCGACGACCCCGGCTTCCTGCACCCCACCCGGCCCATGAGCGCCATCGGAGGATGACGAGCCCGTGACCAGCACCCCCTCCCCCACCGCCGCCGTGCCCGCGACCGCGACCGTGCGGGTGCGCTTCTTCGCCGGCGCGGCCACGGCCGCCGGCCGCGAGGAGGAGGACGTCGCCCTGCCCGGCGCCCCCGGTGGGACCCCGACCGTCGGGGACCTCGTCGACGCCCTCGCCGCCCGCGGCGAACCGCTGGCCCGCGTGCTGGCCGCCTCGACGTTCCTGCTGGACGCCGAGGCCGCCGAGCGCGGCGACCGGCTGCGCGCCGGAGCCCTCCTGGACGTCCTGCCGCCCTTCGCCGGCGGCTGAGCCCCCGCGGCCCGGGCCGCCGCGCCGGGCTGCGCTTCAGGCGGCGAACGGCGCCGGGTCGAAGACCCCGTTGCGCTCGCGGAACTCCGTCGCCGTCCCCGGCCACAGCAGCGTCAGCCGGCCGCTGCGCGCGTCGACGTACCAGCTCGTGCACCCCCCGCGCAGCCACACCGTGGAGCGGGCGCGCTCGTCGATCTCGCGGGTGTACTCGCGCTCGGCGCGCTCGCTGACCTCCAGCGCCCCGGCGCGGCCGGCCAGGTGGTCCAGCGCGCCCAGCACGTAGCCGAACTGGCTCTCGATGACGTGCACCGCGGAGTTGTGGCCCAGGCTGGCGTTCGGGCCGTCGAGGACGAACATGTTCGGGAACCCGTGCACCACCGTCGAGGCGTGCGCGGTCATCCCGTCGCGCCAGTGCTCGGCCAGCGTGCGGTGCCGCCCGCGCACGCGCTGCGCCCACAGCGGCCGCGTCGAGCGGAACCCCGTGGCCAGGACGAGGACGTCCAGGCCGAAGCGCCGGCCCGCCGCCGACACCGCCGCCCCCGGTTCGAGCCGTTGCAGCGCAGCCGGTTCCAGGTCGACGTGGGGCTCGCCCAGCGCGGGGTAGAAGTCGTCGGACAGCAGCACCCGCTTGCAGCCGACCTCGTGGTCCGGCGTCAGCAGCGCCCGCAGCCGCGCGTCGGGGACCTGCGCGGCCAGGTGGGCCAGGGCGCGCTCGCGCAGGGCGTCGACGTCGGGCCGCACGAGGCGGCGCGCGGCGTGGCCGCGCTCCATCTGCGCGAACTGCTCCTCGCGCAGGCGCCGCACGAGGTCCGGGTCGGCGCGGAACGCGGCCCGCTCGGCGGCGCTGTAGGTGCGGTCCTCGCGCGGCACCACGTACGGGGCGCTGCGCTGGAACACCACCACCCGGCCCGCGGTGCGGGCCAGTTCCGGGACCAGCTGCACGGCCGAGGCGCCCGTGCCGACCACGCCCACCCGCTTCCCGGTCAGGTCCGCCGACGGGTCCCAGCGCGCGGAGTGGAACACCGGGCCGCCGAAGGCGTCCAGGCCCTCCACGTCCGGCACCCGCGGGTCCGACAGGCGTCCCCCGGCGAGCACGAGGACCCGCGCGCGCACCGGGCCGCGGCGGCTGGTGACGTGCCAGCAGCCCGCCCCCTCGTCCCAGCGGGCGTCCGTCACCTCCGCCCCGAACCACGGGCGCACCCCCGCCTCGCGGGCGGTGGCGCGCAGGTACTCCTGGACCTCCGCGCCGGGGGCGAACACGCGCGACCAGTCCGCGCGCGGGGCGAAGGAGTAGGAGTACAGGTGCGAGGGCACGTCGCAGGCCACCCCCGGGTAGCGGTTGTCGCGCCAGGTGCCGCCGACGTCGTCGCCGCGCTCCAGCACGACGAACGACTCGCGGCCGCGGCGGGCCAGCAGCACCGCCAGCCCCAGCCCGGCGATGCCCGCGCCCACGACCGCGACGTCCACCACGGTCGGCGCCGAGGCGTCCGCCGGAGGGCTCGGCGAGAGACCCGGCGAGGCGTCCGGGGCGCGTTGCGGGGAGGGCATCAGCGCCCGCCCGGGGCCGCGGGGACGTTCCCGTACAGCGTGGTGCGCTGCCGCACCCGCCGGCCCAGCCGCTCCCCCAGCGCCGCGACGTCGGCGCGGGTCAGCTCCCGGCCCGCCTCGGCGCCGGCGCCCGGGCGCAGCGCACCGTCGACGAGGAGGCCGCCCAGGTCGTCCGCGCCGCCGCGCAGCAGCTGCTCCACGACGTCCGGGCGCACCTTCGTCCACGCCGTCTGCACGTGGTCCACGCGCCCGTGCAGCAGCAGCCGCGCCACGGCCGTCAGCGCCCGCACCTCGCGCACGTCCGGGCCGGGGCGGCAGCCGGGCGGCAGCGGCCCGGCCGGCGGCAGGAACGGCATGGGGATGAACTCGGTGAACCCGCCGGTGCGGTCCTGCAGGTCCGCCAGCAGCCGCAGGTGCGCCACCTGCTGCGCGGGCGTCTCGACGTGCCCGTGCACGATCGTCGCCGTCGAGCGCAGCCCCGCCCCGTGCGCGGTGGCCACCAGCTCCAGCCAGCGCGCCACCGGCAGGTCCGGGACGCCGCCGTTCAGGCGGGCGCGCACGTCGTCGTCCAGGACCTTCGCGGCCGTCCCGCACACCGAGCCCAGCCCGGCGGCGCGGGCGGCGAGCAGGAACTCGCGCGGGCTCGCGCCCAGCCGCGCGGCCGCGTCGGCGACCTCGGCGGGGCGGAAGGCGTGCAGGTGCACGCCGGGGGCGTGCTCGGCGACCAGCCGCACCAGCCGCAGGTAGCCGTCGGCGGGCGCGTGGTCGGGCAGCGGGCCCTGCGCGCACACCTCGGTGGCGCCCAGGGCGACGGCCTCGGCCAGCAGTTGCGGCGCGTCCTCCTCCAGCACCACGGCCGTGTCCAGGTTGCGGTTGACGACGAAGGTCAGCTCGTCGCCGACGGCGTCGCGGCGCACCGCGTCGGCCAGCGCGCACAGCGCCTCCAGGTCGTCGCCGGCGGCCAGCAGGAGGGCGGTGTACCCGGCGTCGTCGAGACCGGCCGGGTCGCGCTCGGCGGCCCGCAGCGCGGCGCGGACGGCGGGGTCCGACGTGCTGGCGGAGGGTGCGGGGGTGCGGGTCGGCACGCTCAGAGGCTAGGCGGGCGCCGGGCGGGCGGCGTCACGGGCAGGCGACCCACTCGCTCGTCCCGTCGGCGAAGCGCTGCCGCTTCCACACCGGCAGGTGCTCCTTGACCTCGTCCACGAGCCGGGCGCAGGCCGCGAACGCCTCGGCGCGGTGGGCGGCGGAGACCGCGACGGCCAGCGCGCAGTCGCCCACCGCCAGGTGCCCCAGGCGGTGGCTGACCGCGACGGCGTCCACGGCCTCCTCGGCGCTCACGCGCGCCACGACGGCCGCCAGGACGTCGGCGGCGCTCGGGTGGCCCGTGTACTCCAGGTCCAGGACGGCGCGGCCGTGGTCGTGGTCGCGCACCACCCCCGCGAAGGTGACCACGGCGCCCGCGGCAGCGTCGCCGACGAGCCGCGCGTGCTCGTCGACGTCGAGCGCGCCGGCGGTGACGGCGGTGCGCACCACGCGCCGGGCCGGCTCGCTGCGGCGGGAGGTGTCCAGGCTCACGGGGCCACCCTAGGCGCGCGCCCCGGTCGCGGCCCTGCCGCCGGGGCCGCCCACCGGGGCCGCGCGGGCGGCCGCCCGGCGCCTGGGGGAGACTCCCCCGGTGGTCGCGAGCGGACGCTGGCGGGTCGTCGTGCCGGTCAAGGGCGGGGACGGGGCCAAGTCGCGCCTCGGGCTGCCCGTCGCCGAGCGGCGCGCCCTGGCCACGGCCATGGCGCTGGACTGCCTGACCGCCGCCCTGGCAGCCCCGCCCGTCGCCCTCGTCGTGTGCGTCACCGACGACCCGGACGTCGCCGCGGCCGCCCGCGGGGCCGGGGCCGCCGTCGTCGCCGCGGGCGGGCCCGGGCTGCACCGGGCCGTGGAGGCCGGGCTGGCCGCCGTCGGCACCGGCCCCACCGCCGTGCTGGTGGCCGACCTGCCCGCGCTGCGCCCCGACGACCTCGCCCTGGCGCTGACCGGTGCGGCCGCCCGCACCGGCCCGGTGCTCGTCACCGACGCCGAGGGGACCGGCAGCGTCCTGGTCGCCGACCGCGCCGGGCACCCCCCGCACCGCTTCGGCCCCGGCTCCGCCCGCGCCCACGCCGAGGCCGGCGCGGCGCCCCTGCCGGGCGCGCTGCCGTCGCTGCGGCGCGACGTGGACGTGCCCGCGGACCTCGAGGCCGCCCGCGCGCTCGGCGTCGGCCCCCGCACCCGCGCGGCCCTGCGCGCCGCGACCGCGACCGCGCCCACGACCACGCCCACGACCGCCACCGCGCCCGCCTGCCGCTGAGCTCCCGACACCGGACCGGAGGTCCGCCCCGTGACACCCACCGCCCTGCCCGCGCCGCGCCGGCGCGCCCGCCGCACCGCCCCGGCGGTGCCCGCGCCGCCGGCACCGCGGCTGCGCAGCGCCCTGGCCGCGCTGGACGACCTCGACCCGCGGGTGGGCACCGCGCCCTCACCCGCGGACGCGGAGGTGCTGCTGCACGCGCGCGGCGACGACCTGGCGCGGCTGTGCGCGGCGGCCGCGCCCGTGCGCGACGCGGCGATGGCCGCCGCCGGCCGGCCCGGCACGACCACCTACTCCAAGAAGGTGTTCGTCCCCGTGACCCGGCTGTGCCGCGACCGCTGCCACTACTGCACGTTCGCCACGACGCCCGGGCGCCTGCCCGCCGCCTACCTGGACGAGGAGGAGGTCCTCGCCATCGCCCGGGCCGGTGCCGCGGCCGGCTGCAAGGAGGCCCTGTTCACCCTCGGCGACGCCCCCGAGGACCGCTGGGGCGCCGCGCGCGACTGGCTGGCCGCCCGCGGGTACGCCTCGACCCTGGAGTACGTGCGGGCGCTGGCCGTCCTCGTGCTGGAGGAGACGGGGCTGCTGCCGCACCTGAACCCCGGCGTGATGAGCGCGGAGGCCCTGGCGCGGCTGCGGCCGGTGGCCCCCTCGATGGGGATGATGCTGGAGACGACCGCCGCGCGGCTGTTCACCGAGCCCGGCGGGGTCCACTACGGCTCGCCCGACAAGGACCCCGAGCTGCGCCTGCGGGTGCTGCACGACGCCGGCCGCGCGGCCGTCCCGTTCACCACCGGTCTGCTGATCGGCATCGGCGAGACCCCCGCCGAGCGGGCCGAGTCGCTCTTCGCGCTGCGCGCGGTGGCCGACGAGCACGGCGGCACGCAGGAGGTCATCGTGCAGAACTTCCGCGCCAAGGACGACACCGCCATGCGCGGCGAGGACGACCTCGGCCACGAGGAGTACCTGGCCGCCCTGGCCGTGGCCCGCCTCGTCGTGGGGCCGTCGGTGTCGCTGCAGGCCCCGCCGAACCTGTCCGACCCGGAGCAGCGCGCGCAGCTGCTGGCCGCCGGCGTCGACGACTGGGGCGGGGTGTCGCCGCTGACGCCCGACCACGTCAACCCCGAGCGGCCGTGGCCGCAGCTGGACTCCCTGGCCGCGACCACGCGCGGGGCGGGCTTCCGGCTGCGCGAGCGGCTGACCGCCCACCCCCGCTTCGTGCTGGACGCGCTGACCGGCAGCGAGCGCTGGGTGGACGCGCGCCTGCACGCCCACCTGGCGGCCCTGGCAGACCCCGTCACGGGCCTGGCGCGCGAGGACGCGCGGCCGGTGGGCCGGCCCTGGCACGAGGCGGGGGTGCGCGCGTGAGCCTCGTGGAGCCCAGCGACGCCGAGGTCGCGATGGCCCGCTACGTCGCCCGGCGCCTGTCGCCGGGGGCGTGGCCGGTCATCGAGCCGTACCTGGACCGCACCCAGGAGCACGAGCTGCACCTCATGACGTGCCCGGACGCGCCCCGGCCGGGGCACGTGACGGTCTCGACGCTGTCGATGCACCGGCGCCCGAACCCGGTGGACGGCGAGGACGTGCGGGTGGAGCTGGTGACGACGCTGCGGCACCCCGACGTGGACCTGTGCAGCGGCCTGGTGGTGGCCTGCGCCTTCACGGCCGTCAAGGAGCGCCTGCCCGTGCGGGCCGGGACGGTCTTCCCCGACGTCGTGGGCGAACTGCTGGGCGGGCGGACCCGCCACCTGCTCGTCACCGCGCCGTGGTCCTTCCCGACGCTGGCCCGCTACCCGCTGACCCCGCAGGTGGACGTGCGCTGGCTGCAGGCCGTGCCCGTGCACGACGCCGAGCGCGACCACGCCGAGCGCAGCGGCCCGGAGTCCCTCGTGGAGCTCCTGCACGCGGCGGGCGCCGACCTGGCCGACCTCGACCGCGCCCCCGTGCCGCTGCCGGCCTGACGCACCCCCGGGCCCGAGAACGCCGCGAGGGCGGCCCCTGGTCGGGACCGCCCTCGCGGGTGGAGCTGGTGCGGGGCGCTCGCGCGCCCCGCGGGGTCAGGCGTGGATCAGAAGTCCATGCCGCCCATGCCGCCGTCGCCGGCCGGGGCCGCAGCGGCCTTCTCCGGCTTGTCGGCGATGACGGCCTCGGTGGTGAGGAACAGGCCCGCGATGGAGGCGGCGTTCTGCAGCGCGGAGCGCGTCACCTTGACCGGGTCGTTGATGCCCGCGTCGAGCAGGTCCACGTACTCGCCGGTGGCGGCGTTCAGGCCGTGACCGGTGGGCAGGTTGCGGACCTTCTCCGCCACGACGCCGCCCTCGAGGCCGGCGTTCACGGCGATCTGCTTCAGCGGGGCCTCGACGGCGACCTTGACGATGTTCGCGCCCGTGGCCTCGTCACCGGTGAGCTCGAGCTTCTCGAACGCCGCGGTGCCGGCCTGGATGAGGGCCACGCCACCACCGGCGACGATGCCCTCCTCGACGGCGGCCTTCGCGTTGCGGACGGCGTCCTCGATGCGGTGCTTGCGCTCCTTGAGCTCGACCTCGGTGGCCGCGCCCGCCTTGATGACGGCCACGCCGCCGGCGAGCTTGGCGAGGCGCTCCTGCAGCTTCTCGCGGTCGTAGTCGGAGTCGCTGCGCTCGATCTCGGAGCGGATCTGCGCGACGCGGCCGGCGATCTGGTCGGCGTCGCCGGCGCCCTCGACGATGGTGGTCTCGTCCTTGGTGACGACGACCTTGCGGGCGCGGCCCAGCAGGTCGAGGTCGGCGGTGTCGAGCTTGAGCCCGACCTCCTCGGAGATGACCTGGCCACCGGTGAGGATGGCGATGTCGTTCAGCATCGCCTTGCGGCGGTCGCCGAAGCCCGGGGCCTTGACGGCGACGGACTTGAAGGTGCCGCGGATCTTGTTGACGACGAGCGTGGCCAGGGCCTCGCCCTCGACGTCCTCGGCGATGATGACGAGCGGCTTGCCCGACTGCATGACCTTCTCCAGCAGCGGGAGCAGGTCCTTCACCGTGGAGATCTTGGAGTTGAGGATCAGCAGGTACGGGTCCTCGAGCTCCGTCTCCTGACGCTCGGCGTCGGTGACGAAGTAGGGCGAGATGTAGCCCTTGTCGAAGCGCATGCCCTCGGTGAGCTCGAGCTCCAGGCCGAAGGTGTTGCTCTCCTCGACGGTGATGACGCCTTCCTTGCCCACCTTGTCGAGGGCCTCGGCGATGAGCTCGCCGATGGAGGAGTCGCCCGCGGAGATGCCGGCGGTGGCGGCGATCTGCTCCTTGGTGGTGACCTCCTTGGCGGCGCCGAGCAGCTGCTCGGTCACGGCCTCGACGGCCTTCTCGATGCCGCGCTTGAGGCCCATCGGGTTCGCGCCCGCGGCCACGTTGCGCAGACCCTCGCGCACGAGCGCCTGGGCCAGGACGGTCGCGGTCGTCGTGCCGTCACCGGCGACGTCGTCCGTCTTCTTCGCGACCTCCTTGACGAGCTCGGCCCCGATCTTCTCGTAGGGGTCCTCGAGCTCGATCTCCTTGGCGATGGAGACACCGTCGTTGGTGATCGTGGGGGCGCCCCACTTCTTCTCCAGGACGACGTTGCGGCCCTTGGGGCCGAGCGTCACCTTGACCGCGTCGGCGAGCTGGTTCATGCCGCGCTCGAGGCCGCGACGGGCCTCCTCGTCGAAGGCGATGATCTTGCTCATGCCTGGTGTTCCTCCCAGAAGGCGGGCGGTGGTCGGCCGGAGCGGTGCCCGCGACGGACGGCCGGCGGCGGCGGGGTCACGTCCCCCGCGCCGACGACCTCACCGGACCGGCCGGGAGCTGTCGCTCCCGTGTCGAGGTGCTGGTCGTGCTGTCACTCTCGACTCGAGAGTGCCAACCCCAATGTTGGCACTCGGGGCGGTCGAGTGCAAACCACCCCCCGCCGTCCGGGGGCGTCCGGGCGCGCGAAGGCCCCGCGACCGGGCTGCGGTGGCAGCGGTCGCGGGGCCGGGGCGCTTCAGAGGCCGCGGACGCTCTCGGCCTGCGGGCCCTTCTGCCCCTGGCCGACCTCGAACTCCACGCGCTGCCCCTCCTCGAGGGAGCGGTAGCCGTCGGCCACGATGGCCGAGTAGTGCACGAACACGTCCGCACCGCCGTCGTCGACGGTGATGAAGCCGTACCCCTTCTCGGCGTTGAACCACTTGACGGTGCCCTGAGCCATTGCCTTCTCCTGGTGGTGCCACGAGCGGAGGACGCCTCCGGCACGCACCGGACGCGGGTCTCACGCTGCCCGCGGCGGTGGTCGCCGTGGGCGACGCCCGGCGCGCGCGCCCCCGGGGAGGCGCGAGGGCCGGACGGCTCGACCGGGACCGAGGCTAGTGCGGCGACCGCCCGCGCGGACAGGGTTCGCGCAACCCGTGGTCGGACGGTGTCACAGCAGGGAGCGCGCCAGGTCCAGGACGTCGCCGGCGACGCGGTCCAGCGCCCAGACCGCGGCGGCGACCACGACGGCGGCCACCAGCAGCCAGAGGAGCACGAGCAGCAGCACGCCCAGCGGCCCGCGCCGGGTGCGGTGGGCGCCGCGGCGGGGGGCCAGCGGCCGGGCGGGACGGGCTGCGCGGCGCGCGCTCAGGGCTGCACGCCCAGGCGGCGCGCCGAGCGCGCGCGCTGGCGGGTGGCGCGCATCCGGCGCAGCCGCTTGACGAGCATCGGGTCGTGGGCCAGGGCCGCCGGGGAGTCGATGAGGGCGTTGAGCACCTGGTAGTAGCGGGTCGGGGACAGGTCGAACAGCTCGCGGACCGCCTGCTCCTTGGCGCCGGCGTACTTCCACCACTGCCGCTCGAAGGCGAGGACCTCGGCGTCCCGGGGGCTGAGCCCGCCGGCCGCGGCACCGGTGTCCCCGGCCCCGTCCTGACCGGCGCCGATCGTGCGCGCCGCCGCCTCGTCCATGCCGTCCTCCAGCCCTCGTCCGTGCCGCCGGCGTCCCCACCGGCGTGCGCCACTGTAGGTGCTGGCACCGACACCAGCCCGCCCGCGCGCTCCCGGCGCGCCCCGCCGGCACCGCCCACGACCGCTCGCCGCCGGGCGCCCGGTCAGGGCGCGGGCTACGGTCGCCGCCGTGGTGCAGCCCCCCCTCGACCTGGACCTGCCCGACCCCGGCGACGGGGGCTCCGGCGGCGGCCCCGGCGACGACCCCGCCGGCCTCGGCCTGGACGACCTGGACCCCGGCTGGGCGCGGGCCCTCGCGGGGGTGCGCCCGCAGCTGCGGGCGCTCTCGCAGCGGCTCGCCGCCGAGGAGGGACCCTGGCTGCCGGCGCCGGAGCACGTCCTGCGCGCCTTCCGCCAGCCGTTCGAGGACGTCCGCGTCCTCCTCGTCGGGCAGGACCCCTACCCCACCCCCGGGCACCCGATCGGCCTGTCCTTCGCCGTCGAGCCGCACGTGCGGCCGCTGCCGCGCAGCCTCGTCAACGTCTACCGGGAGCTGCGCGAGGACACCGGCGTCCAGCCCCCCGAGCACGGCGACCTGTCGGCGTGGACGGCCTCGGGGGTCCTGCTGCTCAACCGCGTCCTGACGGTGCGCTCGGGCGCCTCCGGCTCGCACCGGCGGACCGGCTGGGAGGCCGTCACCGACGCGGCGGTGCGCGCGCTGGCCGCGCGCGGCGGCCCGCTCGTGGCGCTGCTGTGGGGCCGCGACGCGCAGACGGTGAGGCCCCTGCTGGGGTCCGTGCCCGCCGTCGAGGGCGTGCACCCCAGCCCGCTGTCGGCCTCGCGGGGCTTCTTCGGCTCCCGGCCGTTCAGCGCCGTGGACCGGCTGCTGCGCGAGCAGGGCGGGGACGGGGTCGACTGGCGGTTGTGAGAGCCCCGGACGCGGCGGAGCGCCGTCCCCCGCGGGGGACGGC
>NZ_JBJLSH010000052.1:0-23365 GCF_050871905.1 Kineococcus haloalkalitolerans | reverse complement strand
GTGGCCGCCGTCCTCCACGGCGGCCACGAACGCCCGCGACCACCACGTGCGCGCGATCCGCCCCCGCCGCGAGCGCAGCGCCGCCCCGCTGCCCGGCCGGCGCTTCGCGTACCGGTCCCAGCGCTCGGGCTCCACCGCGTCGCCCCTCACCCGTCCGCCGTCCTCCGCCCCGCTCACTCGCCGACCGCGTCCTCGCCCAGCCGCACGAGCTCAGCGAGCGCGTCGCGGTCCAGCCCGGCGATCCAGCCCTCGCCGCTGCCGACGACGCGGCCGGCCAGGTCCCGCTTGCGCGCCACCAGCGCGTCGACCCGCTCCTCGACCGTGCCCGCGCTGACGAGCTTGCGCACCTGCACCCGCCGCGCCTGCCCGATCCGGTGCGCGCGGTCGGTGGCCTGGTCCTCCACCGCCGGGTTCCACCACCGGTCCACGTGCACGACCTGGCTGGCGGCGGTGAGGTTCAGCCCCGTCCCGCCCGCGCGCAGCGACAGCAGCAGCACCGGCGGCCCGTCCGGCTCGGCGAAGCGCGCGACGAGCTCGTCGCGCGCGCGCCGGCCCAGCCCCCCGTGCAGGAACGGCACCGGGCCGCCGGTGCGCTGCGCCAGGTGCGGGGCCAGCAGCTCGCCGAAGCGCGCGAACTGCGTGAAGCACAGCACCTTCTCGCCCTCGGCGAGCGCGCCGTCCACGACGCCGTCCAGCAGCTCCAGCTTGCCCGAGCGGTGCCGGCCGCGGTGCAGCAGCGGCGAGCGGTCGCCCAGGAAGTGCGCGGGGTGGTTGCACACCTGCTTCAGCTTCGTCAGGGCCGCCAGCACCAGCCCCCGCTTGCCCGTGTCGTCCACGTCGGCCAGCCGGGCCAGCAGGTCGTCCACGACCGCCCGGTACAGGGCCGCCTGCTCCGCGGTGAGGTTCGCGCGGACGGTCATCTCCAGCTTCTCCGGCAGGTCCGCGGCCACCGCCGGGTCGGTCTTGGCGCGCCGCAGCACGAACGGGCGGGTGACCACCGCCAGCCGCCGCGCCGGCTCCTCCTGGCGCAGCTTCTCCACCGGCACCCCGAACGCCGCGCGGAAGGAGGCCGCCGAGCCGAGCAGACCGGGGTTCACGGCGTCCAGCACGGCGCGCAGGTCCTCCAGGCGGTTCTCCACCGGCGTGCCGGTCAGCGCGACGCGGTGCTGCGCGCGCACCGCCCGCACGGCCCGCGCCGAGCGGGTCGAGGCGTTCTTGACGTGCTGGGCCTCGTCGAGCGCGAGGCGACGCCACGCCAGCGCGGCCACGTCGTCCACGTCGCGCAGCAGCGAGCCGTAGGTCGTCACGACCAGGTCGTGCGCCGCCGCGGTGCGGGCGAACGCCTCGCCGCGCGGCCGGCCCGGCCCGTGCTGCACGTGCACGCGCAGGTCCGGGACGAACCGCTGCGCCTCGGCCCGCCAGTTGCCGACCACGGACATCGGGCACACCAGCAGCGTCGGGCCGCCGGTGCCCGCCTCGCGCTCGTGCGCGAGCAGCGCCAGCAGCTGCAGCGTCTTGCCCAACCCCATGTCGTCGGCCAGCACCGCGCCGAGCCCCAGCCGCGACATCGCCGCCAGCCACGCCAGCCCCCGCGCCTGGTAGGGGCGCAGCCGCGCCGCGAGGCCGGCGGGCGCCGGCACGGGCTCCAGCCGGTGCTCGGCCGCGCCGGACAGCAGGTCGCCCAGCACCCCCGCCGCGCGCACGTCGGTGACGGGGGCGGGCAGCGCGCGGGAGCCCGCCACCGCGGCCAGCAGGTCGGTGACCGCGGCCGTGCCCGCGCCCCGGCGGCGCAGGAAGTCCGCGCTGCGGCGCAGCGCGTCCGCGTCCACGTGGACCCACTCCCCGCGGTGGCGCACCAGCGGGGAGCGGGCCCCGGCCAGCGCTCGCAGCTCGGCCTCCGTCAGGTCGGACCCGCCCAGGGCCGCGCGCCACTCGAAGGCCACGAGGTCGGCCTGCCGCAGCTGCGGGTCGGCCACCGCGCCCGGCTGGGCGGCGCTCGCGGACAGGGACAGCGTCAGCGCCGGACGGCTCCACCGGCCCGGCAGCAGCAGGGGCACGCCGGCGGCGGTGAGCGCCGGCGCGCCCGCCTCCACGAGGTCCAGCAGCTCCGCGAGGTCGAGGTCGACGTCGCCGTCGGCGGCGCGGGAGAACCGGTGCCGCAGGGGCGGGTGCGCGCCGCCCGCGCGGGCCAGCCCGCTCAGCAGCACCAGCAGCGGGTCGTCGTCACCGGACACCGCGGCGCCGGGGCCACCACCCGGGCCGCCGCGCTCGTGCTCGGCGCGCGCCTGCGCCAGCGTGAGCACCGCGCTCGGGTCGTCCAGGGGACGCAGCCGCGCCTGCAGCGTCCACACCGGCGGGGCCGCGACGACCGCGGGGCCCCGCGCCGGGTCCAGCGGGTCGTCCTCGTCCTCCGGGGGCTCGGCGACCCGCAGGACGACCTCCCAGCCCTCGGCGTCGGCGCTGCGCTGCCACTCGCGCGCGGCGCGCGCGAACGCCGCCGGGTGCCCCGGCGGGTCCCACGCGCCGTCGCCGGCCAGCGCCTCCAGCCACCCGCGGACCGCCGGCGCGGCCGGGGCGGGGGAGGAGGCGCCGGGGGGCGGCAGGTGCGCGGTGCGCGCCTGCACCTCCAGGTCGGCGACGAGGGCGCTGACCTCGTCGAGGACCTCCTCCGCCCGCCGCGGGGCGGGCAGCTCGGCGCGCAGCTGCGGCGGGCTCGCCTCGGCCACGCTCGTGCGCCAGCGCCGCTGGCGGCGGTCGGGCAGGACCTCCCAGCGGGCCCGCGCCCCGCCGCCCGCGCCGCTCACCACGACGCCGGGCACGACGCGGCCGGCGTCGACCGCGGCGCGGGTCTGGGCGGCGACGTGCACCAGCCAGCGCAGCCCGTGCCCGAGGACGCCCGCGGCCGCGCCGTCGTCCGCGGTCGCGGTCAGCTCCTGCAGCAGCTGCACCGCGGGCAGCCCGCGCAGGCGCACGACCGGCACCTCGACGGGGCGCAGCACGACGTCGCGGCGCGGGCGGGCGGTGGAGGGCAGCGGCGTGCCGGCGGGGGTGCAGGGCAGCGACAGGAGGACCGCGCCGTCCGCCGGGCGGGCCAGCGCGGCCGCCAGCAGCCGCGCCCGGGGGGCGCGGGAGGCCAGCTCGGCGAGGTCGTGCGCGCGGGCGGTGCCCGGGCGCCGCCGCCCCGACTCGGTCCAGAGGGCGAGGTCCCCCTCGCGCGTCCACAACCCCTGCACCACGAGCACGACGGCGACCCTACGAGCGCCGTCCGACACGGTGCCCCGGGTGCGGTGGGGACCCACCCGTCACCACGCAGGGTGACGCCGAGGCCGGGAGGACGACCCGCGGTCACCCGTTCGGCCGAATTCCTCACGCAGAGTGCGCGCGTCCGCCACACTGGCGCCGCTGCCGCACCGCGGTGCTCGGGGGAGCGCCAGCAGCACCGAGGTCCGGGGGGACCCATGAGCACCACGAGCACGTCCACGAGCACGTCCACGAGCACGTCCACGAGCACGTCCACGAGCACGTCCACGAGCACGTCCACGCGCGACGCCGGGCGCCGCCGGGTCCGGCGCGTGCGCGCCGCCGCCGCGGCCGCGGCCGCGGCCGGTCTGACCGCCCTGGCCGGTGTCGCCACCGCCGCGCCGGCGGGCGCCGCGCCGCAGAGCGGGGTCCGGTTCTCCGACGTCCGCCTGGCCGTCTCCGGCCCGGTCGGCGGCCGCTACGACGTGTGGTGCGACGAGCACCACCCGCCGTACAGCAGCTGCGGCTCGGCCACCGGCACCGTCGTCCTGTCCGGGTTCTCCGCGTACGGCGGCGTGGAGGACTGCGGCGGCTGGGAGGGCCGCCCCTGCAGCTTCGGCGACGACTGGGAGCGCGCGTACAGCCAGTACGGCACCCTCAGCGCGATGGGCCGCGTGACGCTGCTGTTCACCTGCGACGGCGAGCGCCGCGTGCGCGTCCACCGCTCGTCGCTGGGCAGCGTCCCGTTCCGCTTCGGGTACGTGAACGACGTCAACGGCGTCACCCGGATCGACGACGACTCCGCCCGCGTGGAGTTCGGGATGCCGCTGCCGCGGCCGGACGCCTGCCCGGCCGGCGCGAGGTTCCGCGGCGGGGTCGTGGACGCGGTGCGGCTGAGCTTCGACGGCACGCACGGGGCGCCCGACGCCTCGCACCGCGTGCGCGGCGCGCAGCGGGTCACCGCCGGCTGAGGGGCTGGGGCGGCGACCGGCGTCAAGGACGCGTCAAGACGCCGGTCGACGCCGTCAAGGAGGCGTCAGCGCACGCCGGCGGCGGTCCCGCCGGTGGTTCGGTCTCGGACGTGCACCACCCGCCGTCCACCCCCGAACCACCGAGGACCGCCGTGCTCGACGTCGTCTTCCCCGCGCTCACCGTCCTCCTCGCGGCCGCGCTGACCCTCCTCGTGCGCGCGCTGGAGCGCCGGTGAGCGCCGAGGCGGTGGCCGGCCTCGTGCTGGCCGTGGCCGCCGCCGGGTACCTGCTGCTCGCACTGCTGCACCCGGAGAGGTTCTGATGCCGGCCCTGTCCGGCACGACCGCCGGTCTGCTGCAGATCGGCCTGCTCGTGCTGCTGCTCGCCGCCGCGCACGTCCCGCTGGGCGACCACGTCGCCCGCAGCCTGAGCTCGCCGCGGCACCTGCGCGTCGAGCGCGGCCTGTACCGGCTGCTGCGCGTGGACGGCGACGCCGACACCCGCTGGCCCGTCTACGCGCTCTCGGTCGTCGCGTTCTCCACCGTCTCGGTCCTGCTGCTGTACGCGTTCCTGCGCCTGCAGGCGTTCCTGCCGCTGTCGCTGGGGATGCCGGGGATGGACCCGGACCAGGCGTGGAACACCGCGGTCTCGTTCGTCACCAACACGAACTGGCAGTCGTACTCGGGCGAGGCCGCGCTCGGGCACCTGGTGCAGATGGCCGGCCTCGCCGTGCAGAACTTCCTGTCCGCCGCCGTGGGCCTCGCCGTCGCCGTCGCGCTGGTGCGCGGGCTGACGCGCGCCGGCACCGGGACGATCGGGAACTTCTGGGTCGACCTCGTCCGCTCCGTCGTGCGCGTGCTGCTGCCGCTGGCGCTCGTCGCCGCGGTCGTGCTCCTGCTCACCGGGGTGGTGCAGA
The DNA here is from genome assembly GCF_050871905.1 of Kineococcus haloalkalitolerans. Classification (NCBI taxonomy): domain Bacteria; kingdom Bacillati; phylum Actinomycetota; class Actinomycetes; order Kineosporiales; family Kineosporiaceae; genus Kineococcus; species Kineococcus haloalkalitolerans. The sequence goes on along the minus strand of NZ_JBJLSH010000052.1, from coordinate 18,238 downwards.
ACTTCTCCGGCGCCACCGCGTACACGACCCTGACCGGCGGGACGCAGACGGTCGTCGGCGGACCCGTCGCCTCCCAGGAGGCGGTCAAGGAGCTGGGCACGAACGGCGGCGGGTTCTTCAACGCGAACTCCGCGCACCCCTTCGAGAACCCGAACCCGGTCTCGAACATCGTCGAGGTGTTCCTGCTGCTGGTGATCCCCTTCAGCCTGCCCCGCACCTTCGGCACCCTGGTCGGCGACACCCGCCAGGGCCTGGCCGTGCTGGCCGTGGTGGCCGGCGTGTTCTCCGCCTCCCTCGCGCTGACCACGTGGGCGGAGGTCCACGGCGCCGGTGCCGTGCCGCGGGCCGTGGGCGCGTCGCTGGAGGGCAAGGAGACCCGGTTCGGCGAGTGGGCCTCCGCGCTGTTCGCCACCGCCACCACCAGCACGTCCACCGGGGCGGTGAACTCCTTCCACGACAGCTACACCGCCGCGGGCGGCGGGCTGCTCCTGCTGAACATGCTGCTGGGCGAGGTCACACCGGGAGGCGTGGGGTCCGGCCTGTACGGGATCCTCGTGCTGGCCGTCCTGGCCGTGTTCCTGGGCGGCCTCATGGTCGGGCGCACCCCGGAGTACCTGGGCAAGCGGATCGGCCGGCACGAGATCACCCTGGTCGCCCTGTACCTGCTGGCCACGCCGTTCGCGCTCCTGACCGGCGCCGCCGTCGCGCTGTCCAGCGAGGCCACCCGCTCGGCGCTGCTGAACACCGGACCGCACGGGCTGACCGAACTGCTGTACGGGTTCACGTCCGCGGCCAACAACAACGGCAGCGCCTTCGCCGGCCTCGGCGTGGACACGCCCTTCTACAACACCGCCCTGGGGCTGGCGATGTGGACCGGCCGGTTCGTGCCGGTGCTCCTGGTCGTCGCCCTCGCCGGCGCGCTCGCCGAGCAGCGGCCCGCCGCGGCCACCGCCGGCAGCCTGCCGACGCGCACCCCGACGTTCGCCGGGCTGCACGCCACCGTCGTCCTCGTCGTCGCCGGCCTGACCTTCTTCCCCGCCCTCGCCCTCGGCCCGCTCGCCGAGGCGCTGTCCGGAGGTACCTCGTGAGCACCACCCTGACCCCCGTCGCGGAACCCCGGTCCTCTCGCGCCGGCGGCCCGCACCGCGTCGCCGGCGGGGCGTTCACCCCCCGCCAGCTCGTCTCCTCCCTGCCGGACGCGGTGCGCAAGCTGGACCCGCGCCACCTCGTGCGCACCCCGGTGGTGTTCGTCGTGGCCGTCGGCGCCGTCCTGACGACGGTGCTGGCGGTGCTCGACCCCTCGGTGTTCGCGTGGGTCATCACCGCGTGGCTGTGGCTCACGGTGCTGTTCGCGAACCTCGCCGAGGCCGTCGCCGAGGGCCGCGGCCGCGCCCAGGCGGCGTCGCTGCGCCGGGTGAGCACCGGGACGACCGCGCGCCGCCTGGACCGGGGCGCCCGGGAGGTGCGGGTGCCGTCCGCGGCGCTGCGGCCCGGCGACCTCGTCGTCGTCGAGGCCGGCGAGACGGTCCCCGGCGACGGCGACGTCGTCGAGGGGGTGGCCAGCGTCGACGAGTCCGCCATCACCGGCGAGTCGGCTCCCGTCGTCCGCGAGTCCGGCGGCGACCGCAGCGCCGTCACCGGCGGCACCACGGTGCTCTCCGACCGGATCGTGGTGCGCATCACCGCCAGGCCCGGCGAGAGCTTCGTGGACCGGATGATCGCCCTGGTCGAGGGGTCCGCGCGCCAGCGCACCCCCAACGAGATCGCCCTGAACACCCTGCTCGCCAGCCTGACCCTCGTGTTCCTGCTCGCGGTGGTCACGCTGCAGCCGATGGCCGTGTACTCCGGCGACCCGCAGAGCACCGTCGTCCTCGTCGCGCTGCTGGTGTGCCTGATCCCCACCACCATCGGCGCCCTGCTCAGCGCCATCGGCATCGCCGGCATGGACCGGCTCGTGCAGCGCAACGTGCTGGCGATGTCCGGCCGCGCCGTGGAGGCCGCCGGTGACGTCGGCACCCTGCTGCTCGACAAGACCGGCACCATCACCCTGGGCAACCGGCAGGCGCACGAGCTGCTGCCCGCGCCGGGCGTGGGCACCGCCGAGCTGGCCGACGCCGCGCAGCTGTCCAGCCTGGCCGACGCGACCCCCGAGGGCCGCTCCGTCGTCGCGCTCGTCGAGGAGCGCCACGGGCCGCTGACCCGCGAGCACCCGGCCGGCGCCGTCCCCGTGCCCTTCACCGCCCAGACCCGCATGAGCGGGGTGGACCTGCGCGACGAGCGCGGCGGGGTGCGGGAGGTCCGCAAGGGCGCCGCCGCGGCCGTCACCCACTGGGTCCGCGGCCTGGGCGGCCACGTGCCCGCCGAGGTCGAGCGGGTCGTCGAGGACGTCGCCACCGCCGGCGGCACGCCGCTCCTCGTCGCCGAGCACCGCGGCGGCCGCGCCCGCGTCCTGGGCGTCGTGCACCTGAAGGACGTCGTCAAGCAGGGGATGCGCGAGCGCTTCGAGCAGCTGCGCGCCATGGGCATCCGCACGGTCGTGGTGACCGGCGACAACGCCCGCACCGCCCGCGCGATCGCGCAGGAGGCCGGCGTCGACGACGTGCTGGCCGAGGCCACCCCCGAGGACAAGCTGGAGCTGATCCGCCGCGAGCAGTCCGGCGGGCGGCTGGTGGCGATGATGGGCGACGGCACCAACGACGCCCCCGCGCTGGCGCAGGCCGACGTCGGGGTGGCGATGGGCACCGGCACCTCGGCCGCCAAGGAGGCCGGGAACATGGTGGACCTGGACTCCGACCCCACCAAGCTCATCGAGATCGTCGAGATCGGCAAGCAGCTGCTCATCACCCGCGGCGCCCTGACCACGTTCTCCCTGGCCAACGACGTGGCCAAGTACTTCGCGATCGTGCCGGCGATGTTCGCCGGCGCGTACCCCCAGCTGGACGCGCTGAACGTCATGCGGCTGTCCTCGCCGGAGTCGGCGATCGTCTCGGCCGTCGTCTTCAACGCCCTGGTCATCGTCGCGCTCGTCCCGCTGGCCCTGCGGGGAGTGCGCTACCGCCCGTCCAGCGCCGCCTCGCTGCTGCGGCGCAACCTGCTCGTCTACGGCCTCGGCGGGGTCCTCGCCCCGTTCGCCGGCATCAAGCTCGTCGACCTGCTCGTCTCCCTCCTGCCCGGGATGTGACCGTGACCACCACCACCCCTCCCGCCACCCCCTCCGCGTCGCGCGCCGGGTCCCCGGCCACCGCGGCGGCGCTCGCCCGCCAGGCCCGCACCGCCCTGGTGCTGCTGCTGGCCGCCACCGTCGTGCTCGGCCTGCTGTACCCGCTGGCTGTCTTCGGCGTCGGGCGCCTGGTCCCCGCCCGCGCGGACGGCCGGCTCGTCGAGCACGACGGCCGCGTCGTCGGCTCCGCCCTGCTCGGCCAGGCCTTCGACGGCGACGAGTGGTTCCAGCCGCGCCCGTCGGTGGCCGGCGACGGCTACGACCCGCTGGCCTCCGGAGCCTCCAACCTCGGCCCCTCCAGCGCCCAGCTGCTCGCCACCGTCGAGCAGCGCCGCGCCGAGGTCGCCGCCCGCGACGGCGTCGCCCCCGCCGACGTCGCGCCCGACGCCCTGACCGCCTCCGGCTCCGGCCTGGACCCCGACATCAGCCCCCGCTACGCGCGCCAGCAGGTGCAGCGCGTCGCGCGGGAGCGCGGGCTGGACCCGGCCGCGGTGGCCGCGCTGGTCGAGCAGCACGTGCAGGACCGGGCGCTGGGGTTCCTGGGCGCCCCGCGCGTGGGCGTGCTCGAGCTCAACCTCGCCCTCGACCGGCTCGCCGGCTGAGGCGGCGGCGGGGGCGGGCGCCGGGGTGGAGGAGGATCGGCGGGTGCAGCAGCGCAGCGGGTCCGGACCCGACGAGCGGCGCCGCGGCCGGTTGCGGGTGCTGCTGGGCGCCGCGCCCGGCGTGGGCAAGACGTACGCGGCCCTGGACGAGGCCCGGCGGCGCGCCGCCCGGGGCACCGACGTGGTCGTCGCCGTCGTGGAGACGCACGGCCGCGAGCGCACCGCCGAGCGCCTGGAGGGCCTGGAGGTGCTGCCGCGGCGCACCGCGGTGCACCGCGGCCACGCGCTGACCGAGATGGACCTCGACGCCGTCCTGCGCCGCGCCCCCGAGGTCGCGGTCGTCGACGAGCTCGCCCACACCAACGCCCCCGGCTCCCGGCACGCCAAGCGCTGGCAGGACGTGCAGGAGCTGCTCGCGGCCGGGATCGACGTCCTGGCCACCGTGAACATCCAGCACCTGGAGTCCCTGCGGGACGTCGTGGCCGCCGTCACCGGCGTCGAGCAGCGCGAGACGCTGCCCGACGCGGTGCTGCGCGGCGCCGAGCAGGTCCAGCTGGTCGACATGACCCCGGAGGCCCTGCGCCGCCGGCTGGCCCACGGCAACGTGTACGCGCCCGAGCGCGTGGACGCCGCCCTGTCCAGCTACTTCCGCGTCGGCAACCTCACCGCGCTGCGGGAGCTGGCGCTGCTGTGGCTGGCCGACCGCGTCGACGAGGGCCTGGAGCGCTACCGCGCCCAGCACGGGATCGACCGCACGTGGCCGGCCCGCGAGCGCGTCGTCGTCGCCCTCACCGGCGGGCCCGAGGGCGAGACGCTCGTGCGCCGCGCGGCCCGCACCGCCCAGCGCGGCGCCGGCGGGGAGCTGCTGGCCGTCCACGTCACCCGCGGCGACGGGCTGGTGCGCGACTCCCCGGCCCGCCTGGCGCGCCAGCGCGAGCTGGTGGAGTCCCTGGGCGGCAGCTTCCACCAGCTGGTCGGCGACGACGTGGCCGACGCGGTGCTGGAGTTCGCGCGCGGGGTGAACGCCAGCACGGTCGTCGTGGGCGCCAGCCGGCACGGGCGCCTGGCGTCCCTGCTGCGCTCGGGGGTCGGGGACGCCGTCGTGCGCGGCTCGGGCGCCGTCGACGTCCTCGTGGTCACCCACGACGAGCGCCCGCCCGCCGTGCGGCTGCCCGCCCCGGCCCGCGCGGTCCTGTCGCGCTGGCGCCGGGTGCTGGGCTGGGTGCTCGCCGTGGCCGGGCCGGTCGTCCTCGTGCTGGCGCTGGCGACGTTCCCGCGCCAGGACCTGTCCACCGACCTCATGGCGTTCCTCGTGGTCGTGGTGACCGCCGCGCTGGCCGGCGGGCTGGCGCCGGGGGTGGCGGCCGCGGTGCTGGGCAGCCTGGCCGTCAACTGGTTCTTCACCCCGCCGGTGCAGCGCTGGACGATCGCCGAACCCGCCAACGCGGTCGCGCTGGCGGTGTTCGTCCTCGTCGCCGTCGCGGTGGCGGGCACGGTCGACCTGGCCGCGCGCCGCAGCGCCGAGGCCGCCCGCCGGCGCGCGGAGACCGAGGCGCTCGCGGTCCTGACGCGCACGGCGCTGGTCGCCGACGACCCGCTGGGGGAGTCGCTGGAGCACGTGCGCACGACGTTCGCCGCCGACTCGGCCAGCCTGCTGGAACGTCCCGGCGACGCCCCGGCGCCGGCGGCCGGCCCGCCGGAGGACGGCTGGGACCTCGTCGCCTGCGCCGGGGGAGCACCCTGCCGCGCACCCGCCGAGGGCGACGCGGAGGTGGTCGTCGACGGCGCCACCGCGCTCGTCCTGCGCGGGCGCCTGCTGGGCGCGCAGGACCGCCGCGTGCTGGAGGCGTTCGCCACCCAGCTGGCGGCGCTGCGCCAGCGGCAGCGGCTGGGCGCCGCGGCCGAGCAGGCCCGCCGGCTGGAGGAGGGCGACGCCGTGCGCGGGGCCCTGCTGACCGCCGTCTCGCACGACCTGCGCACCCCGCTGGCGAGCCTCAAGGCGGGTGTGGACAGCCTGCGCGCCACCGACATCGACCTCGGCGAGGCCGACCGGCGCGAGCTGCTGGACGTCGTCGCGGACGCCGGGGACCGGCTGCAGTCCCTCATCGACGACCTCCTCGACCTGACCCGCGTGCGCAGCGGCGCGGTCGAGCCGCTGCTGGAGGACCTCGCCGTCGCCGACCTCGTCGAGGACGTCCTGCACGGCGTCGGCGAGGGCGCGCGGGCGGTGCGCCGCGACGTGCCGGCGGACCTGCCGCTCGTGCGCGGCGACGCCGGCCTGCTGCGCCGGGTGCTGGCCAACCTCGTCCAGAACGCGCTGCGGCACGCGGCCGGAAGTCCGCTCGAGGTGGTCGCCGCCACCTCCGTCGAGGACGGCCGCCGCGGCGTGCGCCTCCTCGTCGTCGACCACGGCCCGGGCCTGCCCGGTCCGGCCAAGGAGCGCGCGTTCACCCCGTTCCAGCGCCTGGGCGACCGCGGCGGCGAGGGCCTGGGGCTCGGGCTGGCCGTCGCGCGGGGGCTGGCCGAGGCCGTCGGCGCGCGCCTGGCCGCCGAGGACACCCCCGGCGGTGGGCTGACCCTCGTGCTGGACCTGCCGCTGGCCGAGGACGTCCCGTCCTCCCGCCGGGTGAGCGCGTGAGCCGCGTCCTCGTCGTCGACGACGAGCCGGGGCTGCGCCGGGCGCTGGCCATCAACCTGTCCGCGCGCGGGTACGAGGTCACCACGGCCGCCACGGGCTCGCAGGCCCTGGAGCTGGCCGCCGGCGCCCACCCGGACGTCGTCCTGCTCGATCTGGGCCTGCCGGACCTGGACGGCCTGGACGTCCTGGCCGGGATCCGCGGCTGGAGCGACGTCCCCGTCGTCGTGCTGACGGCCCGCTCGTCGGCGGTGGCGGCGGTCGACGCCCTCGACGGCGGCGCCGACGACTTCGTGGAGAAGCCGTTCGCGATGGACGTGCTGCTGGCCCGGCTGCGGGCCGCGCTGCGCCGGGCGGCGCCCGCCCCGGCGGGCGCGGCCGGCGCCGGTGCCCCGCAGATCGTCGAGGCCGGCCGGGTCCGCGTCGACCTCGCCCGCCGCGAGGTGCTGCGCGACGGCGCCCCCGTGCGGCTGACGCCGACCGAGTGGCACCTGCTGGAGGTGCTCGTGCGCCACCGCGGCCGGCTGGTGCCGCAGGCGCAGCTGCTGCGCGAGGTGTGGGGGCCCGGGTACGGGCGCGAGACGAACTACCTGCGCGTCTACGTGGGGCAGCTGCGCCGCAAGCTGGAGGACGTGCCGGGCGAGCCGCGCCTGCTGGTCACCGAACCGGGGATGGGCTACCGCTTCGAGGGCTGAGCACCGCCCCCGCGGCGCGCACGCGGCGGCGCCCCGCCCGGCGGGTGCCGGACGGGGCGCTGCGGGTGGTGCGGTGGTGCTGCGGGGTCGCCGCTCAGCGGCGGTGGTGGTGCTGGTGGCCGCGGTCGCGGCCGTCGCCCTGGTCGGCGACGAACGAGGCCACCCACGCCAGCGGCGCGTTCCAGTTGATGGTGATCTCGTTGGTCGACCACGAGCCGATGTCGTCGACGTAGCAGAACTGCGCCGCCGGGCACCCGTCCGGGAACAGGGCCGCGGTGATCGGGTCACCGCTGGTCGCGGTCGGGGAGTACGGGCCGCCGGCCACCGTGCCCGCGGGCGGGTTCGGCAGCGACGGGTCGAGCTGGTTGGCGTACCAGCGCGAGTGCTGGTTCTCCGAGTACACGTCCCCGTAGCCGGTGATGTACGAGTTCCCCAGCGCGTTGCGACCGAGCAGGTAGTCCGCGCTGCGGACCACCCCGTCGCGGTAGGCGTCGTCCCCCGTGATGTCGAACGCGGTGCCCAGGGTCTGCATGTTGGACAGGACCTGGGCGTTCGAGCCCCACGCGTACTGGCCGTCCTCGGGGGCGTAGGCGTGCCCGAACGGCTGGGTCGCCTGGTCGGCCAGGTAGCGGTCGGCGGCCTCGACGACGGAGGCGCGCACCTGGCGCAGCTCCTTCGTGTTCAGCTTGCTGGGCACGGTCGCCAGGTCCAGGCGGCCCAGGGCGCCGACGTTGCCCCAGTCGAAACCGGTGGAGCCGAACACGTCGGCGGTGTGCACGGGGGAGCCCAGGACGTCCTTGCGGAACTGCGGCTCACCGGTGGTCAGGTACAGCTGCGCGGCCGCCCAGTAGAACTCGTCGGACACGTCGTCGTCGTCGTACGGGCCGCTGCCGGGGTTCGGGTCCAGCTCCGGGTCCGGGGCGGGGGCGTACAGGTCGGGGTGCGCCTGCGCCGCCGCGTAGGCGGTGCGGGCCGCGGACAGCAGCCGCTCCGAGAACGCCTTGTCGTACGGGGCGAACAGGCGCGCGCCCTGCGCCGCGGTGGCCGCGACGTTGAGGGTGGCGGCGGTGGAGGGCCGGTACAGCACGCGCGGCTGGGGGTCGGCGGCCGGGTCCAGCGGCAGGCCCGTCCAGTCGACGTCGGCGACCTTGTGGTACGCCATCCCCTCCAGCGGACGGCCCGGCTGCACCTGCATCTTCAGGAACCACTCCAGCTCCCAGCGCGCCTCGTCGAGGACGTCCGGGACGCCGTTGCCGGCCTCGGGGATCCGCAGGGTGCCGTCGGCCAGCGCGCCGCGGTCGGCGGTGCGGGCGTGCAGGCTGCGCTCGTACTGCTGCAGCAGCTGCGCGACGGCGATGCCGCCGTTGACGACGTACTTGCCGTGGTCGCCGGCGTCGTACCAGCCGCCGGTCACGTCGGTCGTGTAGTCGCACGTCCACGGCTCGTCGCCCTGCTTCACGAGCAGTTCCTGCGAGTCGTCGTCCAGGCTCTGGCACGGCACCGCGGTGTCGCCCTGGTTGGGGGCCACGCCGACGTGGCCGGCCTCGCGGCCGTAGCCGGGGGCGAGCTCGTCGGAGATCGGGGTGCCGCTGCGGTTGGTGTAGAAGAACGTCATCGCGTCGTCGCGCAGGCGCTCCCAGGCGTCCTCGCCGACGTCGAACGGGTGGCTGGTCTCGCCGTCGGCGACCAGCACGAGCCCGACGGCGCGGCGCTGGTACCCGCTGAAGTCGATCGTGTGGACGTTCAGCCCGGCGCTGGCGTCGACCCCGCGCGGGACGGTGCTCCCGCGGGCGACGGTGCGCCCGCCGGCCTCGCGCAGCTCCCACGGCAGGGCGTCGGTGGCCTCGGTGACCAGCGTGGCGCCCTTGGGCCCCAGCGGCAGGTACGCCTCCTGGTTCACCTTCACCCGCGGACCGGTGTCGGGCACGTAGGGCGGGCGCTCGGCACCGCCCAGGAGCGCGACGTCGTCCACGCACAGCGTGTACGCGACGGGGTTGACCACGTCCTGCTGGAACGCCAGCTGGGCGTTCGGGTAGTCGCGGTCGGCGGTGAAGAAGTACTCGAACTCGCCGAACTCCTCGGCGAAGGCGGGCTTCGCCGCGGGCAGGAACTGCTGGTAGTTCACGTCCTCGCCGCCCTGCACGACCACGCGCACGGGGCCCTCGGTGGCCGGGGTGCTGCGGGCGCGGAAGCTCAGCCGGTAGGTCTCGCCCTCGACGAGCGGCACCTCCTGCTGGATCGCCGCGCTGTAGGGCGCGCTGGACGCGGGCACCGCGGTGCAGCCGGCGCCGTCCTGCACGGACTGCTCGGGGTAGATCGTCCAGCCGGTGGTCCCGTCGTCGAAACCGCCGTTGACGACCTGGTCCACCGGGTCGGCGGCGTGCGCCGCGCTCGGGGCCAGCAGCAGGGCGGCGGGGGTGAGCAGCGCGGTGGCCGCGGTCAGCGCGCGGGTGCGGCGCGCGTGCCAGGTTCGTGTGGGCACGTGGTCTCCTCGTCGTCGAGAGCGCTCTCACAGCGCCCGCACACCCTCTCCCGAGGACCGCCGCCTGTCAACGGAGGGTCGGCGCCTCGTCACCGGGTCGGTCACCGGCGCTCAGCGCTCAGGGCCGCACCCAGCCGAACGTGCGCCGCACGGCCTCCTGCCAGTCCGCCCAGCCGCGCTCGCGCTCGGCCGCGTCCATCGCCGGCTCCCACTGCGCCGCGCGGTGCCAGCGCCGGCGCAGCGCGTCCGTGCCCGACCAGAACCCCACCGCCAGCCCCGCCGAGTACGCCGCCCCCAGCGACACCGTCTCGCTGACCATCGGCCGCACCACCGGTGCGTCCAGCACGTCCGCGACGGTCTGCATGAGCAGGTTGTTGCTCGTCATCCCGCCGTCCACCCGCAGGGTGGAGGCCCGCAGCCCGGAGTCGGCGTCCATCGCCTCCACCACCTCGCGCGTCTGCCACGCCGTGGCCTCCAGCACCGCCCGCGCGATGTGCCCCTTGGTGACGAAGGACGTCAGCCCGACGATCAGCCCGCGCGCCTCCGCGCGCCAGTGCGGGGCGAACAGGCCGCTGAACGCGGGCACGAAGTAGCAGCCGCCGTTGTCCTCCACGGTGCGCGCCAGCGTCTCCACCTCCGGCGCGGTGGTGATGAGCCCGAGGTTGTCGCGCAGCCACTGCACCAGCGCGCCGGTCACCGCGATGGAACCCTCCAGCGCGTAGGAGGCCGGGCCGTCACCGGTGCGGTGCGCCACCGTCGTCAGCAGCCCGTGCGTGGAGCGCGTGATCTCGGTACCGGTGTGCAGCAGCAGGAACGCCCCCGTGCCGTACGTGCACTTGGCCTCGCCGGGGGAGAAGCACGTCTGCCCGAACAGGGCCGCCTGCTGGTCGCCCAGCGCCGCGGCGATCCGCGCGCCGGGCACCACCGCGCGCGCCGTGCCGTACACCTCCGCCGAGGAGCGCACCTCCGGCAGCGCCGCGCGCGGCACCCCGAACTCCGCCAGCAGCTCCGGCGACCAGTCCAGCGTGCGCAGGTCCAGCAGCATGGTGCGCGAGGCGTTGGTGACGTCGGTGACGTGCCGGCCGCCGTCCGGCCCGCCGGTGAGGTTCCACACCAGCCACGAGTCGATCGTGCCGAACAGGACGTCCCCGGCCTCCGCGCGCGCCCGCAGCCCCGGGACCTCGTCGAGCATCCAGCGCATCCGCGGGGCGGAGAAGTACGTCGCCAGCGGCAGCCCGCACACGTCGGCGTACCGGTCCGCGCCGCCGGCGGCGGCCATGTCGGCGACCAGTCCGGCGGTGCGGGTGTCCTGCCACACCACCGCCCGCCCGACCGGTTCGCCCGTGCGCCGGTCCCACGCCACGGTCGTCTCGCGCTGGTTGGCGATGCCGATCGCGACGACGTCGGCCGGGGTGGCCTCCACCTGCGCCATCGCCTCCGGCACCAGCCGCGCCACGGCCCGCCAGATCTCCGCCGCGTCGTGCTCCACCCAGCCGGGGCGCGGGTAGTGCTGGCGGTGCTCGCGCTGGGCCACGGCCACCAGCCGGCCGGCGTGGTCGAACAGGATGCAGCGCGTGGACGTCGTGCCCTGGTCGACCGCGACCACGTAGCCCTGCTGGTCCGCCCGGGGCCCGTCGATGCGCACGGCGCCCATCCTCACCCGCGGGCGCGCTCGTCGCGCGCACCCAGCTGCCGGGAGATCGAGCGCGCCGCGGACCGCACGGCCGGCACGTACCCGGCGCGCGGGCGCCCGCGGGTGTCGACGAGGTCGTCGACGGCGCCGTCCACGCCGATGGCCCCCACCACCAGGCCGCCCACGTCGCGCACCGGCGCGGCCACCGTCGCCCGCCCGGGCAGGTGCTCCTCCACGTCCAGCGCCCACCCCTGCGCGCGCACCTCGGCCAGGGCCCGGCGCAGCGCGGCGGGGTCGGTCAGGGTGCGGGACGTGTAAGCGGGCAGCCGGCGCGGCAGCCGGTGCGGGCCGCGCGAGGCCAGCAGCACCTTGCCCAGCGCGCACGCGTGCGCGGGCAGCGACTGCCCCGTCTGCAGCTCCTGCGCGCTGTCGTCGGGGCGGAACACGTGGTGCACCACGAGGGCGCGCCCCTCGGCCAGCACCGCCAGCCGCACCGACTCCCCGGTGCGGGCCGCCAGGCTGTCGGCCCAGTTGGTGGCGCGGGCGCGCAGGTCGTCGGCGACCAGGCGCGGGCGGGCCAGGTCGCGCAGCCCCGGCCCCGCGCGGTAGTCGCCCCGCTCGTCCTGCACGACGAACCCCACGTCGACCAGGGTGCGCAGGATGCCGTGCGCGGTGGTCTTGGCCAGCCCCAGCGCGTGGGCGACCTCCACCACGCCGAGCCCGCCGCGGGCGGCCGACAGCAGCCGCAGCACCGCCGCGGCGCGCTCGATCGACTGGATGGGCCCGGGCACGCGGTCAGCCTGGCACCGGCCGGGAACCCTGTCAGGCGCTCCTGCCTGGCGCTCCCGTCAGGCGGTCGGCTCGTGCTCCACGACCATCTCGACGCGCCCGGTGCGCACGTCGTAGATCCCGCCGGCGACGGGCGTGCCGGCGGGCAGGAACGGCCAGGAGCGGATGCGCTGCACGTCGCGCGCCAGCGAGGTGCGCTGGTCGGCGACGGTGTGGAAGTCGATGCTGCGGGTGTCCACGCCGTGCTCGGCGACGAGCTGGTGGACCTCCTCGTCGGTCTTCTTCGTCATGCCGCAGTCGGTGTGCGCCAGGACCAGGACGCGGTCCACCCCCAGCAGGAAGTGCGCGAGGGTGAGCGTGCGCAGGACGTCGGAGGTGACGCGGGCGCCCGCGTTGCGCAGGATCTTGGCGTCGCCGACCTGCAGGCCGAGGACCTCCAGCGGGGAGATCCGCGAGTCCATGCAGGTCATGACGGCCAGCCCCTTGGCGGCGCGGCCGGGGCGCTCCTCGCCGGGGAAGCTCTCGGCGAAGGCGGCGTTGGCGGTCAGGACGTCGGCGAAGGGGTCCTCGGGTGCGCTCACGGGCGTCATCGAACCACCCGCGCGGCGCGGGCGGCCACAGGTGGTGGCCCAGCCGCCGGGCGGGCCGACGTGTACCGGTCCCCGCCCGCGGGTAGGACGCCCGTACAGCACCGAGAGCACTGGAGGTAGCACCCGTGGTCACCACCGACGAGGTCCTGGCCGGCGTCCGCGACGTCGACTACCCGGCCGGCAAGGAGGACCTGCTGCGCGCCGCGGAGCGCAGCGGCGCGGGCGAGGACGTCCTGCGGGCCCTGCGGGCCCTGCCCACCGAGGAGTACGCCAACGCCGAGGAGGTCTCCCGCTCCGTGGCCACCGACGAGCCGCGCGACGCGCGCACGGCCGGGGAGCAGGCGCGCGGGCAGTCGACCTCGCGGATCGCCGCGTCCGAGCGGGACGTCCCGGAGGACCCGCTGGCCGGCGAGCGCTGAGCGGCGGGGCGGGGCGGCCGCCGGGGCGGGAGTAGCGTTCCCGGCGTGCCCCTCCTCGTCGTCCGCCACGGCCAGACCGCCTGGAGCCTGTCCGGCCAGCACACCGGGGTGACCGACGTCCCCCTCACCGACGAGGGCGAGGCGCAGGCCCGCGCGCTGCGCCCGGTCTTCGCCGCCCGCCGCGTCGGCCTCGTCCTGACCAGCCCGCGCGCCCGCGCGCGGCGCACCGCGGAGCTGGCGGGCCTGACGGCCGGCCCGGCGTCCGTGCGCGTGGACGAGGGCCTCGCCGAGTGGGACTACGGCGCCTACGAGGGGCGCACCACCGCCGAGGTCTCCGAGGAGCTGGGCCGCCCCTGGTCGGTGTGGCACGACGGCGTCGTGCCCGGTGCGACGCCGGGGGAGACGGTCCACCAGGTCGCCGCGCGCGCCCGGGCCGTCCTGGCCCGCGCGGCCGCCCACGAGCGCGCGCAGGACGGGGAGGACCCCGGGGACGTCGTGCTGGTCGCCCACAGCCACCTGCTGCGCGTCCTGACCGCCTGCTGGCTGGGCCTGTCGCCCACGGCCGGGGCGCTGTTCGCGCTGGACGCCGGCACGTGGGGCGAGCTGGGCCACGAGCACGACCGGCCCGTCGTGCGGCGCTGGAGCGTGCCGCCGCCCGCCTGACGGGCGCCCGGTCGTCGCACCCGGTCGCCCCGCGTGACCGCTGCGCCGGCCGGGGCCACCCGGACGGCTCAGGTGGGTGCGCCGCGTGCCGATGGGGCGGCGTGGACGCCGTGTGGACCGCCTGGGCCGCCACGGTCGTCGTGACCGTCGCGGCCGTCGTGGCGCTCGCCGTCCTCGTCCGCCAGCGCGACCGCGCCCGCCTGGACGCCGCCCGCACCGACCCGCTGACGGGCCTGGGCACCCGCCGCGCGCTGGCCGAGCACCTGGAGCCGCTGCTGCAGCGCGAGGGCGCGGGCCTGCTGCTGCTGGACCTGGACGGCTTCCGCGAGGTCAACGACAGCCTCGGCCACGCCGCCGGCGACGACCTGCTGGTGCAGGTGGCCGACGCGCTGGTGCGCACCGTGCGCGGCGGCGGGGGCCCCGCGGGCCGCGTCTTCCGCCTGGGCGGCGACGAGTTCGCCGTCGTCGTCCCCGGCCCGTGCGCGGCGCAGGACCTGGAGGTGCCGGCCAAGCGCCTGCTCGCGGGCCTGTCCGTGGGCGCCTTCCACGCCGACACCGTGCCGCTGGACCTCAGCGGCAGCATCGGGCTCGCGGCCGCCCCGGCCGACGGCCGCTCGGTGGGGGAGCTGCTGCAGCACGCCGACGTGGCGATGTACGCGGCCAAGCGGGGGCGGCTGGGCGTGGCCCGCTACGACCGCGCCACGGACCCGCACTCGGCGGCCAACCTGGAGCTGCTGGGGCAGGTGCGCCGGGCGATGGAGGACGACCAGCTCGTCGTGCACTACCAGCCGAAGGTGTCCGGGGACGGCGCGCGGCTGCTGGGCTTCGAGGCGCTCGTGCGCTGGGACCACCCCGAGCGGGGGCTGCTGGCGCCCGCGGAGTTCCTGCCGCCGGTCGAGCGCAGCCACCTCGTGCACGCCCTGACCCGCTGGGTGATGATCACGGCGCTGCAGCAGGCGGCGCGCTGGCGGGCGCAGGGCCTCACCACCTCGATGGCCGTCAACGTCTCGGCCGCCACGCTCGACGCGGGGCTGCTGGGGATCGTGGAGGAGGCGCTGGCCCTGACGCGCTGGCCCGCCGCCGACCTCGTCCTGGAGATCACCGAGACGGCCGTCATCGAGGACCCGGAGGGCGCCCGGCGCACGGTGCAGGCGCTGCGCGAGCGCGGCGTGCGGGTGGCCGTGGACGACTTCGGCGCCGGCTCGACCAGCCTGGGCCACCTGCGCGGGCTGCCGGTGCACGAGCTGAAGATCGACCGGCAGTTCGTCGCGGAGCTGACGGCGCACCCGGAGGACGAGGTCATCGTCTCCTCGGTGATCGCCCTGGCGCACCGGCTGGGCCTGACGGTCGTGGCCGAGGGCGTGGAGACGGTCGCCGCGGCGGACCGGCTGAACGCGCTGGGCTGCGACGAGCTGCAGGGGTTCTTCTTCGCCCGCCCGCTGCCGGCCGACCAGGCGATGGCCTGGGTGCGGGCGGAGGGGATGGGCGGGCCCGGCGTCGACACGCCGCTGGTGGTGCCCGTGGCGGAGTGAGGGACTCGTCGGCCCTGTTCACCGAACCGTCAGCGATGTATCGTCGACGGATCGGAGCCCGTGCGCGGTGCACGGGTGGGACGGAGACCGCCGTGCGCCACCCCTTCCACGACCACGAGCACCACGAGCACGACCACCCCGGGCCGCGGCCCGGCCGCCGGCGCGGCCCCGGTGCCCGCGCGGCCTTCGGCGGCCCGTTCGGCGGGCCGTTCGGCGGTCCCGGTGGACCGTTCGGCCCCTTCGGCGGGCCTGGCGGGCCCGGCGGGCCCTTCGGCCGGCCCGGCTGGGGCGGCCCGCGCGGGCGGCGCCGGCGCGGGCGCGGCGACGTGCGCGCCGCCGTCCTGGTCCTGCTCGCCGAGGAGCCCAGCAACGGCTACCGCCTCATCGCCGAGGTGGAGCGCCGCAGCGGCGGTGCCTGGAAGCCGAGCCCCGGCTCCGTCTACCCCACGCTGCAGGCGCTGCAGGACGAGGGGCTGGTCGAGGCCGACCCCGCCGACCCCAAGCGGTTCACCCTCACCGACCTCGGCCGCCGCGTCGTCGAGGACGACCTGGCCGGTGCCACCCCGCCGTGGGAGGTCCCCGGCGACGGCGGCGAGGAGACCGGTGGCCACCCCGACCGGCGCGCCCACGAGCTGCACCAGCAGCTCGGGCAGATCGCCGTCTCGCTGCAGCAGCTGCTGGCGACCGGGCGGCCCGGCGACGTCCAGCGCGCCAGCGACGCGCTCGAGGCGTGCCGGCGTCAGCTGCACACGATCCTCGCCGAGGACCTGCGCGCCGCACCGGAGGAGGAGGGCTGACGGGCCGCGCGGCTCGTCAGGACGGCAGGCGCGACCCGGTCAGCAGGGACCCCACCACGGGGGTGACGGCGTGCACGAGCGCCGTCCCCCGCGGGGGCAGCTCCCCGGCCCAGCCCGCGGCCGCGCACACCGACAGCCGCACCGCGAGGTTCGCGGTGACGGGGTGGGCGCGGCCGCCGGCACCGCCGCGCACCGGGCCCGTCGAGGCCAGCGCCCCGCCCCGGTGGTGCCGGGCGTGCTCCAGCACCCACCCGGTGCCCACGGCGGTGGCCGGGCTCGTGGTCAGCAGCAGCGCGGTCGCCGGGGTCGCGCTGCGCCGCAGCGCCTCCCGCGCCCCGGCGGTCAGCAGGCCGCCGGGCGAGAGGTCCGCGCCGGCCACGACCGCGTCCAGGTCCACCCCGTCGACCACCTCCACCAGGGGCGTCCAGTCCGCCAGCGCCCGGGCGGCGGCGCCGGCCCCCGCGACCGCCAGCAGGACGGTGGTCTCCACCCCCGAGGCGGCCGCCTCGTCCGCGGCGGCCACCAGGTGCTCCAGGCAGCGGTCCAGGGTCACCTGCGGTCCGGGCACGGGCAGCACGGTGAAGGCGCGGTCGACGCGCACGCGTCCCCCTCCTGCCGGGCCGGGCCCGGTCGTGGGTGTCGTCGGGGCTCCTGCCTAGCGCACGGCGGCCCCGCGCGCCCGGCGCGCGTGTCGATCAGGCCCCCGGCGCGTCCCCCGGGGGGACCTGCGGCAGCGGCAGCCCGCGCAGCTCGCCGACGACGGCGCCCCCGCCGAGGACGGGCTGGGAGGCGAACGGCGCGAGCACGTCCGCGTCCACCCCCAGCAGCGCCAGACCCACCGCGGCCACGGGCATCCGGGCCCGCGCACCCCCGTCGGCGATCTTGACGGCGACCGCGGACCCGTCCGGCAGCGCCGCCACCTGCACCGCCTCGACCCCGTCCTTGGCGACGATCCCCGGCACGGCCCGCAGCAGGGCCGTCGTGTCGCGGCCCTCGCCGGCGACCAGCTCGGGGAAGGAGCGGACGGCGTCCGCGACCCGCCCCTCGGGGGTGTCCGCGGCCGCGACGGCCAGGCGTCCCACGGCGCGCGCCAGCCCCGCCAGCGGCACCGCGAACAGCGGCGCCCCGCAGCCGTCGGTGCTCGCGGCGGCCGGCGCTGCCCCGGTCAGGTCGGCGATCGTGTCCGCGACCGCCCGCTGCAGCGGGTGACCGGGGTCCAGGTACGTCGCCGGGTCCCAACCGTTCACCCGGCACGTCAGCAGCATCGCCGCGTGCTTGCCGGAGCAGTTCTGCGCGAGCCGCTCCGGCGCGCGCCCGGCCACCGTCCAGCGGGCCCGCTCCAGCTCGCCCAGCGGCAGGTCCGGGGCGTTGCGCAGGTCGCCCGGGCCGAACCCGCCCAGCTCCAGGACCCGCTGCACGGCCGCCAGGTGCGCGCCCTCGCCGGAGTGGCTGGACGTGGCGACGGCCAGCAGGTCCGCGGGCAGGTCCAGCCCGTGCCGCAGCATCGCCACCGACTGCAGCGGCTTCAGCGCCGAACGCGGGTAGACGGGCGCCTCCACGTCGCCGACCGCGGCGAGCAGCTCCCCGCCGGGGCCGAGGACGGCCATCGAGCCGTGGTGCACCCCCTCCACGAGGTCCCCGCGGACCAGGGCGGCGACGGGGACGTGCTGGGCGGGGGGACGGGTGGTGGCGGGCACCGCTGGAGGATACGGACGCCCGCCGCGGGGCCCGGCGTGGCGCTTTGCGCCCGTGGCCCCGGACCGGGACCTTCGACCCTGGGAGCGCCGGCCGCGGGCGTGCACCGTCCGGCGCGGGACGGGACCGTCCGGGGCGGTCCGGAGGACGAGGAGGTGGACCGTGCACCGACGCCTGACGAGCCCGGGCCGAGCCGGGTCGGGGACGCGGGTCGGGGCGCGGCAGCGGCCCGTGGACCTGCACACGCGCACGGCCGTCGTCGTCTTCCACGACGGCTCGCGCGACAGCCGCCTGGCGGTCCACCTCGCCGCCGTGGAGGCCGTGGCGACGGGCGACTGCCTGCACGTCGTGACCGTGGCGGAGGACCCGGCGGGCGCGGGCGACCCGGGGGGGGGGGGGGGGGGGGGGGGGGGGGGCGGGCGCGGGGGGGGGGGCGGCGGGGGGGGCCGCGGGGGGCGGGGGGGGGCGGGGGGGGGGCGGGGGGGG
>NZ_JBJLSH010000051.1:0-23554 GCF_050871905.1 Kineococcus haloalkalitolerans | reverse complement strand
TCCATGAAGCCGAGCCGCACCAGGATGGGCTTGCTGTCCTTAGAGGCATCGACCTGCAAGTAGCGCACCCCTCGCTCACGAGCCAGCTGCGCCCGCCGGGCCACCAACGCCCGGTAGATACCGCGCCCGCGCCACTGCGCCAGGGTCGATCCACCCCACAGGCCAGCGAACTGGGTGCCAGGCTTGCCCACCAGCCAGGCCGCGGAGACGACCTGTTCCTCCGCTTCGGCCACGAGCACCACCACGTCACTCGGTGCCGCGGTGACGCGGGTGAGCAGGTCCTCAGCCAGCCAGGACCAGTCCGCGTTCCACACCTGCGACTCCATGGCCGCGATGCGCTCGAAGTCGGCTCGTCCGCTGACCTGCCGCAGGCTCACGCCTGGCGGAAGCACCGGGTCGGTGGCCATCTGCTCGCTGACCCCGATCAGGACGGTCTCGGTGTCCTCGGGGACGAAGCCAGCGGCCGACAGACGCTGGGGTAGGTCAGAGGGGAGGTCGTGGGCCCGGGTCTTCCACTCCACGGCCTCGCCGCGGGCAGCAAAGAAGTCGCGCTGCCGGGCGATGAGGTCGTCGAGGTCGCTGCCACGTAGGCCGACGTCCACGGGCGGGTCGATGAACCCCCGTTGCTGTCCGACAATGCGCAGCAGGGGGCCGACCTGCTGGTAGTCGAACCCTGCGGGTGGGTCGGCTGGTATCCAGCCGCGCATCTGCTGGTCGTAGGCGGTGAGCATCTGGGCGGCGTTGATCATCGCTACGAGCCTAGTGCGGGCGTGCCCTCCTTCTGTGGAGCCGTGATCAACACGCAGACCGACAGCGCGGTCATCGACAAGAGCGGAAGATCACCAAGCCTGCTGTGGCGCTGCCTGGTGACGGCCTGGCATCGCAGAAGCGACCGATTGTGAGACGTGGGGACATGGTTCTGCAGCGGGTCGATCGGGCAGCCGCTGACTGACGCCGGTCGTCCGAGATGCCCGCGGAGACGTGGTGCCGCGGGGACCTTGCCCGGTGGTGACTTCAGGACCTGCAAGGTGGGCATCTGTGCCAGCCTGAGCGCTCTGTACAGCGGCGGCGAGGTACACCTGAGGTGGTGACGGATGGCTCGGCGCAACGCTGCTGGGATGCGGTGGCGGTCCTCGCGTGAGCAGTCGTGGGCACTGTTCATCCTGGCGGCTGTGCTGGCGGTCGCAGCGGTCTTGGTGGACCGCTGGTCGGGGCCGTCGTGGCTGCTGATGCTCCTCGCGCTCGTTGGCGCGGTGGGGGGCCTGCTGCTGACCCGGCTGCAGGCGGGCGCCAAGGAGAAGGATCAGCGCGCTGCGGTGCTCACGGAGGCCACCCGCACCGTCGATGAGAGCGGACAACAAGAGAACGTCCGCGACGTCGAGCTGTCGCGCTTTGGCGTGCACCGGGCCCACGTCGCGCTGGACTACGTTCACCGCGACGCCGAAGCCGAGCTGCTCGCCCTGCTCACAACGGGTGCTGCGGTGCTGGTTGTGGGGCACTCGATGGCCGGCAAGACCCGCATGACCGCTGAAGTTCTGCGCGAGCACTACGGGGACCACCCGATCTTATTGCCTGCTCCACCGGATGGGCTGGCGCAGCTCGCCGCTCAGGGGGCGCAGCCACACGGGACGGTGGTCTGGCTTGACGACCTGGACCGCTACCTGACCGGTGAAGGCATCCGGGTGGAGTGGCTAGACCGCATGCGCCAGCGCGGCAACCTCATCGTGGCCACAATGCGCGCCAGCGAGCACGCCCGCTACCAGCCCGATGCCCAGGTGCGCCCGCCGCAAGCTGAGCTGCTGGAGCGCTTCGAGGTGCTGCGCCTGGACCCGGACGACCCCACCGAGCGCGAGCAGCTGGCCGCGCAGGTGCAGGATGCGCGGCTGCGTGAGGGCATCGCCCGTTACGGGCTGGCCGAGTACGTCGGCGGCGGCTACCTGGCGGTGCAGCGCTACGAGAATGCCCGCGCCGCACCACACCCGAAGGGACACCCGCTGGGGGTGGCGATGGTGCGCGCCGCGGTGGACTGGCGCCGCGTCGGCCTCGACGTCATCCCAGCGACCTCCCTGGCAGCGCTGGCCCCGATGTACCTGCCCGAGCGTTATCGCTACGACCCCGGGGAAGACACCGCCACCGCCAGGGCGTGGGCCACTGAACTCGTCGATGCCACCATGCGCCTGCTGGAGCCGGCCGACGAGCACGGCGGCATCCGTGCCTTCGACTACATCCTCGACTACCTCAGCACCAGCAGCCCAGGTGATCCTGACAGCCCTGGTGGTCGAGGCTCCGCAGCAGGCGTGCCCGAGCACACCTGGCGCGAAGCAGTCTTCACGGCACCAGCAGAGCGCCGCATGGACCTCGCCTACAACGCGTACGACAGCGGCCGGCTTGGTGACGCAGAGGTCTTGTGGCAAGACATGACTGCTGATCGAGCTCGGCCTGATGAGGCCGCTGAAGCGGCGGCCAACCTCGGTGTCCTGCTGGCCGAGCGGGGCCGGCTTGAGGAGGCCGAGGCCGCTCACCGCCAGGCCATCGACTCCGGCCATACCGACGAAGCCCCCCGGGCGGCGTTCAACCTCGGGCGGCTGCTGACCGGGCGGGGCCGGCTTGAGGAGGCCGAGGCCGCCTACCG
The DNA here is from genome assembly GCF_050871905.1 of Kineococcus haloalkalitolerans. NCBI lineage: Bacteria > Bacillati > Actinomycetota > Actinomycetes > Kineosporiales > Kineosporiaceae > Kineococcus > Kineococcus haloalkalitolerans. The sequence goes on along the minus strand of NZ_JBJLSH010000051.1, from coordinate 20,922 downwards.
CCAAGCCATCGACTTTGGCCACCACGACGAAGCCCCCCGGGCGGCGTTCAACCTCGGTGTCCTGCTGGCCGGGCGGGGCCGGCCCGAGCAGGCCGAGGCCGCCTACCGCCAGGCCATCGACTCCGGCCATACCGACGCAGCCCCCGCGGCGGTGGCCAACCTCGGTGTCCTGCTCCAAGAGCGGGGCCGGCTTGAGGAGGCCGAGGCCGCCTACCGCCAAGCCATCGACTCCGGCCATACCGACCACGCCCCCGCGGCGGCGGCCAACCTCGGGCGGCTGCTGACCAGGCGGGGCCGGCTTGAGGAGGCCGAGGCCGCCTACCGCCAAGCCATCGACTCCGGCCATACCGACCACGCCCCCGCGGCGGTGGCCAACCTCGGTGTCCTGCTGGCCGGGCGGGGCCGGCTTGAGGAGGCCGAGGCCGCTCACCGCCAGGCCATCGACTCCGGCCATACCGACCACGCCCCCCGGGCGGCGTTCAACCTCGGTGTCCTGCTGGCCAGGCGGGGCCGGCTTGAGGAGGCCGAGGCCGCCTACCGCCAGGCCATCGACTCCGGCCATACCGACCACGCCCCCAAGGCGGCGTTCAACCTCGGTGTCCTGCTGGCCGAGCGGGGCCGGCTTGAGGAGGCCGAGGCCGCCTACCGCCAGGCCATCGACTTCGGCCATACCGACGCAGCCCCCGCGGCGGTGGCCAACCTCGGTGTCCTGCTGGCCGAGCGGGGCCGGCTTGAGGAGGCCGAGGCCGCCTACCGCCAGGCCATCGACTCCGGCCATACCGACGAAGCCCCCCGGGCGGCGTTCAACCTCGGTGTCCTGCTCCAAGAGCGGGGCCGGCCCGAGCAGGCCGAGGCCGCCTACCGCCAGGCCATCGACTCCGGCCATACCGACCACGCCCCCGCGGCGGCGGCCAACCTCGGTGTCCTGCTCGAAGAGCGGGGCCGGCCCGAGCAGGCCGAGGCCGCTCACCGCCAGGCCATCGACTCCGGCCATACCGACGAAGCCCCCCGGGCGGCGTTCAACCTCGGTGTCCTGCTGGCCGGGCGGGGCCGGCCCGAGCAGGCCGAGGCCGCCTACCGCCAGGCCATCGACTCCGGCCATACCGACCACGCCCCCGCGGCGGCGGCCAACCTCGGTGTCCTGCTGGCCGAGCGGGGCCGGCTTGAGGAGGCCGAGGCCGCCTACCGCCAAGCCATCGACTCCGGCCATACCGACGAAGCCCCCCGGGCGGCGTTCAACCTCGGTGTCCTGCTGGCCGGGCGGGGCCGGCTTGAGGAGGCCGAGGCCGCCTACCGCCAAGCCATCGACTCCGGCCATACCGACGCAGCTTCCCGGGCGGCGTTCAACCTCGGGGAACTGCTCGAAGAGCGGGGCCGGCCCGAGCAGGCCGAGGCCGCTCACCGCCAGGCCATCGACTCCGGCCATACCGACCACGCCCCCGCGGCGGCGGCCAACCTCGGAGGGCTGCTCGAGGGCCATGGCCCACCTGAGTAAGTCGCAGTCACCCGTGAGGCCATCCGCTGCAAGCGCGTTTCATGAGTCTTGAAAGGGGCCGTTTTCGAGACACCGCAGGGGAGCGGCGTCAGAGCCACGACACGCCGTCTCACGACTCGTGTCCGCCGTACTGCAGGCGCGGGCGGATCCGGGAGCGGCAGGCAGCTGCCTGCGCCCACCAGCAGGCGGCGTCGAGCACGTCGGGCGCGCAGCCGCGGGCGATGAGCATGGATGAGGCGTTCCACCAGGTGCGCAGTCGCTAGCGCAACGACGGTGCTGGGGCAGTGCCTTGGGTGCTGCCGGCCCGGCAGAAGGGCGTCATGCCCTCCAAGCGCAAGCCGTCGCGATGTGAGAACGGGCTCTGAGCAGCGGACCGTCCGCGATCGAACTCACGGAACAGGGTCAGGATGTCGAGCTCTGCCGCAGGCAGAGGTAGTAGCCCTGTCGTCCACCGATGTACATCTCTTCACACGATGCGGGGTCTTCGACCTCTTGGTAGGCGTACCAGTCCGCCGTGTTCGACGCGCAGGAGACCGAGCCCACCTGCCCGCCTCCTTCTTCATGCCAGCACGAGCCCGGCTCCGTGGGGCCAGGGATGTGGAAGCTCGAGGATCCAGAGGAGCTGGAAGATGCGCCCACAGAGCCACTCTCGGCGTCCAGGAGGCTCAGTCCGGCTCCACCCGCAGCCAGCAGCGTCACGGGCAGCGACACCAGTACGAGAGCCAAGGCTCCACCTCTCAGCCGAATGCCGAAGCCGCGGGCGAAGAAGTACATGCGTCCAGCCCTCCACAGCAGGAGGGCAGCCACGATGAAGCCACCGGTCCAGATGATGCCGCCTTGGCCAGCGCTGGCGTAGGTGGTGACCGATGCCAGCAAGGCCAGCACGATGGCGATCAGGTAGTAGTTGCGAGCCTTCTGCAACAGCTGGTGCAACTGGACCATCATCTGCATGGCTTGCAGCTCAGAGCGCTGCTCCTCGTAGCTTCTCGAGTCATAGGCGCCGAGGGGGGAAGGCGAGTAGGCCGCAGCTGCGCTTGGAGGCGGCGTGTTCTCGGAGCCGTTCACGCGCGCAGGCTTCCACGCAGCTCATGGCCAACTCACCGCTTCAGCAGATCCAGACGCTCACAACCCCCCGTCCGGCCGAGCCGAGCCACTCCTTGTCAAGGCTGCTTGTGCCCGTTCATCGAGTGATCTCCTGCCGCAAGCCCTCCGCGGCCTGGGACTTGTAGACGGCCCGGGCGGAGGAGAAGGTCCAGGCGGTACCGCCGCGGGCGGTGGGGACCTTGTCGCTGGTGAGAGTATCGGCGATGGCCTGCCAGGAGCGCCCCGCCTCGCGCTCTGCGACGATGCGGCGCACCACGTCCAGTGGCAAGACCGGGGGGCGGCCCAGGCGCACCCCGGCGGCCTTCTTGGCGGCCAGGGCGTCGCGGGTGCGCTGGCCGATCAGCTCACGCTCGAGCTCGGCGATGCCGGCGGTGATGGTGGCCATGAACTTGCCGTTGGGGGTGGAGGTGTCCACGCCCACGTCCAGGCACACCACCGACCACCCGCGACGGGTGGCCTCCTTGACCAGGCCGGAGAAGTCGTGGACCGAGCGCGAGAGGCGGTCCAGCTTGGCCACCAGCAGCACGTCGGCCTGGCGGGCGTTCAGCTGCGCCAGCGCAGCGGCCAGGGCAGGGCGGTTGAGGTCCTTGGCCGAGTAGCCGGCGTCCACGACGTACTCCAGCTGCCAGCCGCGCCGGGCCGCCTCGGCCGTCAGGGCGGCGCGCTGGGCCTCCAGGCCGGCGCCGGAGGTGGCCTGCTCCTCGGTCGAGACGCGCAGGTAGGCCAGCACCCGGGGAGGGCTGGAGGGCGGCGCGGCGGGGGTCACGGGGCCCACCTTGGCATGATCGTCGGCACTAAAGGGTCGTTTTATGCCGGATGGCCAGGCCGCAGCAGTAAGCTTGCCCACATCGGCAACGGCGCCCCTCGGAACGCATAGCTAAGATCGTCAAAGTGCTCCCTTGCCTACAATACTTGGCGGTGACTAAAAAGCATGGATGTAGCAACACAGATTTTCCAATTTTTGAATATGTGGATTGCTTTTCCCGCTACGGCGGGCGGGCTTATCTATGCTATTGTTCAAGTAAATAAGACTAAGAGTGCGTCTGAAGCCGCCAAGGAGTCCATAGAACGAGCGGAAAGATCGATATCAAGGAACCAATTGATCCTATTGATTCCTACCTTGCATCGCACCGAAGGTGACTTAGAGAATGCAATTGAGGGCGGTGAGCGTCGACTTGCCGCTTATCATCTAAGTTCTTGGAAGTGGTTTGGTTCACAACTAAGGACGTACCTACCCAATCAAAATGAAGACGACGTTAAGCTGGCGCAAGCGCTGCAGACCTCGATTGCACTCGCCTCTGACGCTAAAATAGAGGCGATGGATCAAGAAAATAAGCTGGCGGCAGCCTGCAAGCCGGCACTTCAGTCCATTGCTGTCGTGACTGGAGAACTAGGAAGAATAGCGGCAATCGAGATGACGAAGGCGAGTTCTGATGCGAAGTAACCGTGAAGAAATTGATCCTCGCATTCCCAAGATTGTTACCCGTCTAATCGCCGACACCAAGGAAGGTCGGATCGAATGGACGCCCGGAGGGCGCGGTGATCGCGTCATCTACTCAACGTCCGCGTCAAGCGTGACAATTGAAAGCGTCGATAACGACCGAATTCCACCCTTTCTCATTCGAGTTCTTAATCAAAACGGAGAAGTTGTAGCCTCCGTTAAATGTGATGCCGAATCTTCACTGTTGAGCGACGCTCGAGAGTTGTATCAAGTCGCCAGGCACAGTTCCCTACGAGTCGACGAAACGCTAAACTCACTGCTTTCAGATTGGGAATAACTCGACGAATCCGCGACCTGCTTGTCTACCAAATTTTTCAATATGGGTAGCGCTACTGCTATGAATGCTGGCTGCCTTAACGGTGCTGCTCAGCGTGCCGCTACTCCTCACCGCCGCACCGATGACGCTCTTGGAGGCGTGGGTGCTGGCGGTAGTCGCGGCACTGTCCACCCGACAGCGCTGGCAGCCATCGCAGCCGTGCCCCATCGCCGCACGCGGCCAGAGCTAGGACGAAGCGAAGGCGGGGCACTGAGCTGACATCGCCCAGCACGCCGGACTGCAAGCTCAGCAACGGCTACCACCTCAGGTTGCACCTGCGACACGACAACTTCCGGCTGTAAATAACGTCCTTTAGGCGTGGCGGACGCTGGCGTCGCGCAGGCAGGCGACAGCCACCACAATTGCGGCCATCCACGGTTAGGAGACGGTGTTCTGCCGGTTCTTGAGTACGGCCATGCGCAACGCGCCACGTGCTCGATGCACCTAGGACGGCATACGCCTCGCGGTCCCAGTCTTTCTAATCAGGGGCCGCGAGGCGTGTGTAGATCCGCTACGCGGAGATCACCGTCGCGCGCGGCCGGCCACGCTTCTCGCCCGGCCTGGCCGCCAGGCCCAGCTCTCCCAGCACGACCGGCGAGGTGAGTTCCGCGAACTCGTCGTGGTGCGCGGACAGGTGACCGAGGGCACGACGCGTGGCCTTCTCGTAGGTGGTGCGGTTACCGCCACCGGTACGAGTCTTGTACCCGACGACCTGCCCCTCGTCGAGCTGCGGTTCGACGACGACCAGCGTGTCGTTGAAGCTGGGGTGCTGGCCGTCCACGACCTTGTCCTTGCGCCACTCGAAGTCGGTGGCGAGTGCGTCGATGACCGCCTTGGGGTCCACGCCGCTCGACAGGCGTGCCGCGCAGATGATGCCCGCGATGACGTACAGCCCGGCCGCCGACCCGTGAACGTACTGAGCGCGGAACTCGGCAGGGGTGATCGCGCCGGAGGCCATGTCCTTCCAGCCCGGGATGCGCTCGTACGCGTAGTCCAGCAGGTCCACCGCTTCCGCCACCAGACTCACCAGCGCCTGCTCCTCGGACTGCCCCAGCTCGTGGACGACCTTCATCAGCGCCGCCTCACGGATGTCCGGGCTGCGGTCCCGGAAGCCCACGAAGATCGACGCCGTAGCGCCGCGGATCTGCGCCGCGGAGTAGAGCATCTCGCCCGAGGCGGTGCTCGTCTGGAAGGCCAGGCGGTCGGCGTTGCCCAGCAGGGCCCATTCCTTGGCGACCGCCAGGCCGAGACGGTTCGCCAGGCTTTCGCGGTCCATGACCGCGATCAGGCTCGGCGAGATGGGCTTGGTGGAAGCGAGCGTCACGAACATCCGCGAGATCTCATCCCGGTTGTTCTCCAAGACGATCAGGATGGGCACGGAAGACTTCTTCAGGTACGCGGCGACCTGCTCGGCTTCGAGGTCACCCTGCTTGACGGCCTTGAGCGTCTCGTTCCACAGCTCTCCGAGCGCCTCGTTGCGGTGCTGGGCGTCGAGGATGAACAGGCTGTGCCCGGAGCGGATGCCGAACGTCACGAGCTTGATGTCCGCACCGGAGCCGCCGCTGTCCCCCAGCACCTTCTTGGTGACGATCGCGTCCGGCGAAGTGGCGAAGATGAAGGTGCCCATCAGCAGCTTGTCGGCGTGCTTGTGCAGGCCGTCCTTGATCTTGCGCACGTGCGGCTTGTTGACGAGCCGGTTGCCCGGGTCCTCACCGTCGAGCTCGTAGTCGTCGCGCTTGACGACCTGGTCGACGGCCATCGCCACGACGTCCTGGATGGGGACGACGATCTGGATGGCCTGCAACTGCCCCATGGAGAAGGCGAAGCCGACGCCCTCGTAGCGGGTCGGCAGCAGGTCGACGTTCTGGAGCTCACTGAGCCCCGTGGGCATGGTGGTAGACATAAGATGGGTCCTCCTGTGGCCCGATGCCGGCGGATCAGTTGGTAGCTGGAATATGCCGGCGCAAGAAGTACAGCAGGCCGGCCTTGACGTGTCAAGGCCGGCCCGTTGCTGTCTTTATGCCGGCAAAAGCTACGTGCGGTACGGCCCGTCTCAGCTGTCCACTCGCTGCGGTAGTGATCACATGGGCCGGGTCGTCGACCTAGCGCCGGGTGCGTCTGACCAGCTGCTTTCACCGCCGCTGCGCCTGACCTTGCGCTGCGGCGTCGACCAGGCGCGGCACGGAAAGCCACCGGCCGCAGCCGGCCCACCTGCTTTGGGTGGGCGTCGCTGCGGGCGCGCACGATGAGCGAGGCACTGGCTTCTCACCACTGCACCCACCACTGATCGTCGCCCTGCACGTGCACGACGATCGTCTGCAGCAGCGCTGCCAGCCGTTGCTCAGGCCGCTGCGCGAGCGTTTCGACCCGAACCTGCCCGACTCGCCGCTTCTGGCACGCCGTCGACTCCAGCAACTGCTTCAGCGCCTCTCTCACTGGCGCAGCTACCGGGGCCTCAGGCGCGGAGACAACCTCGACCACGACAGGGCACGGTTCAGCCGCGCGGCACGAAACCGCACCGGCGGCCCGTCCTCATCGACATGCCTGGACGGGGTTGGCGGTCAACCGGCGGGCGAGGAGGGATGACCGTGACCATCGCGACGGCCTCGACCGAACGGGTGGCACCCGTCGCCCCCTCCAGCGCTCGTAATTTACGATCGTAATACGAGCAGCGCTCCTGAGGAGGACCAGTCATGAGCACCACCACTTCGCACCCCGACCCCGTCGATGCCCGCTTGACGCAGCTACGCACCGACATCGCCGCCTTGGTCGATGCCGCCATCGCCGACCTGACCGGCCACCTCCCCACTCCCGCCCCCAAGGCGTCCGCGAGCACGCCGGCGGATGGCGACAAGCTCGGCGAGGTCACCTACCTGCACTGGAAGCACCAGCAGGACCATGGCCTGATCACCGTCGAGGACAGCCTGCGCATCCGTCGCGCCCTGTACCGCGACAAGGTGCGCGCCACCGCCAACCTGTTCGGCAGGAGCACTGAGAACGCGCCGTTCTACCGCGTCGTGCCGTATCGCACCCCCACCCGTCCTCATCAGGAGGTCCGCCTCACTGCCCGTGGCGAGCAGCTGGCCCGTGACTACGCCGCGAAGCACAACCTCGGGTAGGGCAGTGTCACCAGGATGGCGGTGCCCCGGCGTCCACCCAGCTAGGCATCCTGCGGAGATGCCGCGCCCGACCTTCCGCGATGCCTACCTCGTCGAGGACTCCATGGGCGGTCCGTACGTCGGCGTGGTGCGCCGTGACCGTGCCGTTTGGCGCATCTTCCGCTTCGGCGTGCCTGAGCAGGAGCAGTCCCGCGAGGCCTTCGCCTCTCGTGAGGAGGCCGGGGTGCGCCTGCTGGAGTACGCCGCTGGGCTCGTGGCTACGTCCAACTGACGCAGCTTTCCTGCTTCAGCGAGTCTTGTCGGAGTGTGGCTCGCGCTCAGGAAGCTTGAGGTAGCCCCGGTAGGCCCTCAGCCGGGATAGGGCAGCTCGCTCACGCCTCCAAGGTTGTAGGCACTGTCACCGTCACCACCGATGTAGGTGCACGTCTTCGTACCGTCGGAGTGATAGCTGACCATCCACAGCGCGTCATAGGTGTCTTCACACATGGTGTCACCGCACGAGGTGAGCAGCGTGGAAGCCAGCACAGCAACGACGACAGCGAGCAGCTTGCGCACAGGAACCTCCAAGGCGGTGACGTAGATCTTGGAGATCGGCTGTGCGTTCTAACCTCTTGACGGCGCCTCACCAAGACGGGTCAGTACCTAGCTGATGTAGGACATCAGCAGCAGGTACGGACGTGCAGATCTGCTGCTGCCCGCGCACGTTGGCCAAACTTGCGGATGAAGTCAGCGCTCGAGCCTGTCCCCGCGTCCAGTGATGCGCGAGATGTCGCTGAGCGTGCGGTTCACGCGTGCCCGCGCTGTCTCTGCTGCCTTGGCGTCCTGAGCTGCCTCGATCGCCCGGGCGGCGGCCCTCACCACCCGGGCGGTGGCCTCGGCGGTCTTCTCCGCATCGCTCTTGGCGCGGCCCCTGAGCACACCCTCCAGACCCAAGGCGCTGCGACCGGCACCACCCCGACCGGCACCGCTGCGGCCGGCTGCGCTGCGGTCGGCGGGACCGGGCAGTTGGGGCTGGTCGGGGGTGGGACCGAAGGCGACTTGGCGCAGCCGGCGGATGTTGTGCAGGTGCGCCTCCTCGCGGGCGCGCCGGGCCACAGCGGCCGCGGCCTGCTGCCCGCCGCGCTGGCGCTGCTGCCACCACGCGTCGTCGGCACCGAGGCGGGCGGCGACCACCTGCGGCAGCGCCTGCAGCCGCTGTGCGCTCTGCTGGGCGGCCGCCTCGGCGTGGGCCTGCCCGGTGCGCCGCTCGTGCCGGGCTTTGGACTCCAGCGCCCGCCGCGGCACCTGCACCCCTGGGACTGCCACGGAGGCCTCGAGGACGGGGGCGACCTTGCTCCACGACAGCGCCCGGTCCAGCTGCGAGGCGCGGAACCACACCGCCTCCCCCGCCGGGTCGAGGTGCCCGGGCAGGCAGAAGGAGTACCCGCTCACCCGCCCCGTCGCGGCCACGTTCGCCCGGTAGCCCACCCCCGCACGCTCCAGCGCGGCCTCGAACCCCTCCCGCCCGGCACCCGCGGCGGCCTCGACCGCCGCGCGCACCCGCTCGGCCAGCTGCACCCGCTCCGGCGCCGCACCCGTGCGCTGAGCGCGCCGCCACTCCCCCGCGCTCAGCTGGTGATCCGCGGCGCGCTGCGTGTCCCTCGTCGAGACCCGCGGCGCCAGGGTGAGGCCGTACTCGCGCTCCAGCTGCGTGCACGCGGCCTGCGCGCTGCGGTAGTCCTGCCGCGCGTGCCAGACCCGCCCGTCGAAACCCACCCGCGACACCGCCAGGTGCACGTGGTCGTCGCCGTGACGCACGATCACCCACGGCTGCGTCGCACGCTGCTCCCAGGCGATGTCGGCATCGACCGCGTCCACGAAGCCCATCGCCTCGGCGAACAACGCCCCCGCCTCGGCCCACTCTGCATCCGACAAGGTCCGGTCCCCCGGCGCGCAGCGCAGCGAGGCGTGCCAGATCGGGCGCTTGATGTCCGGCCGGGTGCTGGCCGCCTCGCTCAAGATGCTCGCCCACGTGGTCCCGTCCCGGCTGCCCTCCAGGCACAGGTTCCCCCCGATCACCGCACCCCCGGCCCAGCCGTCGTACACGTGCTCCTCGGCGTTGCCCGGCCCGTGCAGGTACGCGGCCAGGTCCCCCGCCCGCTCCCCCCGCGTGATCTTCGCGATCACCCCTGACCACCACCCGTGGTCCAACGGTTGACCGGCGGGTTTCCTGCTGGATCTGCCGGCGCCTGCGGCGACCCTGGCGTCCGACGCGACGCCCGCGCATCCGCCGCTCGCGGCGCCTTTTCCGGTGCCGTGCGCGCCGCACGCTGTGACGCTTTGCGCCTCGCCGGTGCAGCCACCGCGCCACTAGCCGCACCAGCTGCTGCACCCGTTGCCGCAGCACCAGCCGCCCCAGCCGCCGCCTCACCGCTGGTGTGCTTGCGCACCACCGCCAGCACCGCGCGCACCTCCACCAGCGCCTCCTGCAGCTGTGCCAGCACCTGCCCCTCTACCCCGCGTCCATCCCCGCTGCGGCCGTCTGCGCCGTGTCCGTGCCGGGCCTGCACGTTCAGCGCCCGCACCGCCTGGTTCAGGTTGTTGCCCATCCGCGGCAGCTCAGCGTTCAGCACCGACGACATCGACCACACCGCCAACGCCGCCGGGTCCATCTCACCCGCTGCAGCCGGCTCACTCGGCGTCGCCTTTACGCGGCTGCGCCGTCCGGCCCCGGTGCCCGATTCACCGCCCTCGGCCAACCGTGCAGCCACCTCATCGCGCACCCACGACCCCAACCGACCCCGCCCCGCCGCCACAGCCGCCGCCTCCCACACCGCGTGCTCCGCCGGCGTCAGACGCACCGCCACCGTGCGCGTGCGCTCTCCCACCATCTACGGCCTCCCCATCTGCGGTGCTCGTGCTGCGGTGCGTGCGGTGCGTCGGTGCAGCACCCGCGTGCCACACCGTGTGTGCGTTCTCGGCGCCCTGGCACCGGGTCGTGCTGCGCGAACGAAGTGAGCCGGCACCCCGCCCACCCCACGGGCGGGCCCTGCCCGCGAGCGAAGCGAGCAGGCAGCGAGGTGACCACCCGTGGAGCGCTAGCGTAACGATGGTCATACCTCGCATCCCACCCAACCGGGTGGGTCCCCGCAGCCTAGCCGGGGTGGTGGCCGGCCGGGAGGCAGCCCGCAGGGCTGCAGCACGTGCGGCGCCCCGGCGCCGCACGCACACCCGCGCGAGGTGCTGGGTGCTAGGCGGGGTGCTCGACGCGCCCCACGCGGCGGCACCCCGCCCAGCACCCAGCACCGGGCCACGATGTGCCAGCCCGCGGCGCGCCCTGCACCGCAGATCGCCTCGCGATCGACATGCGATCGACACGCCAGGACGTGAGCCGGCATCCAGCTACGGTCGAGACCGTGAGCGATCCTGTGGGTAGTCGCGACAGCGCTTCGATCAGCGATCGGGACTTCAAAGTCATCTGGAACCGCGCCGGCCGCGCGGGTCTGGCCACGGCCCCCGAGTACGACGGCGACGCCGCCTTGCACCTGGTGCTCACCTTCCACCGCAAGGTCGTCGCTCGCGGCCTGCTCGGCACGCTGGACACCTACGAGGACGACCTGAACTACCCCCTGCCCTGGGTGCTGCAGGCCTACCGCGCCCTGAGCCTGCACATCAGCGCCACCGTCATCGAGCAGGCCTTCTACGACCACTACGGCCTGCTCATCGCCGCCCAGTACGACGACAGCCACGGCATCAGCAGCGACAAGGGCACTGCGCGCTGGGACAGGGCCCAGGCACGCATCGATGCCACCTACACGCTCACCGACGCCGCCATCGCCCGCGCCACACGAGCACTGATCGCCCAAGCACCCGAAGACTTCGCGCCCCCGCGCTGAACAGCACCACCCGGCACCACCCGTCACCGCCCGGCACGCACTCCGGTGTCCCACCGCGTCAGGTGCAGGCGCAGGACCAGGACGCGGGGCACCAGGAGCGCCACGGGCACATCAGGCGGGTGCGTGGCAGGCCGCCGGGAAGGTGAGGGGCGGGCGAACCGGACAAGCACCGCCCAGGCACCGAACACGCATCGAGCAGGCATCGAGCAGCCCCGCTCCGGCCGCAGCCCGAGGCCCGTGCTCGCCCCAGCCGGGGCTGGGGCGCCGCCGTTAGGCTGGCGGGCATGAGCCTGAGCGCTGCGCGCCTGGGAGTCCCGGTGCAGACCTGGACCTCCGCGAAGGCGGGCGTGGGCGAACGCCTGGAGGTCGTGGACGGGAAGCTTGTGGTCAAGAAGGTCGGCGGCAACCCCCACCACCGCATCGCCGCCCGCCTGGCGCTGGAGTTCGAGGACCAGTGGCCCGATGCCTACGCCGCCGCCCCCGGCAACTGGGCCATCACCCTGGCCCCCGACGGCACCGTGGTGCACGGGCGCATCCCCGACGTCCTGGTGGACGGCCCCTCCTTGAACGAGGACGCGGTGTGCACCCAGCTGCCCCGCGCCGCGGTGGAGGTGTGGTCACCGAGCAACACGCTGGCCGAGATGAACGACAAGCGCTCGGAGTACCGCCGCGCGCACCTGCCGGTGCTGCTGGAGGCGTACCTGACCGCCGAGCAGCAGGTGCACCTGGAGTGGCTGCTCAACACCGGTGACAAGTGGCTGACCATCGCCACCGCCGTGGGCGATGCCCCCCTGCACGTGCCGGCCAGCGACGCGCACCCCGCCTTCGGCGTCGTGCCCAACGACCTGCTCGGCCGCGGCCGCACCTGAGCGCACCGCACGCCCCGCTGACGCATCAGGCGTGGGGAGGGCGCTAGTCCGCCGGCAGCTCGTAGTGGGCAGTACGTTGCTGACCCCACCCGAAGGACGTCTCGCACACCCAGTCCTCCAGCTGCGCGGCCAGGTGAGCGGCGACCTCCGCCTCCGTCGGCGGCACCTGCTCGTCCGCGCCCCACGGGTCGTCCCGCTGCCACGGGGACAGCAGCCACTGCTCGTAGCGCTCCCCTGGCACGTCCAGGCGCACCCACACGTCCCCCTCCTCCCCGTCCACACCCCAGTGCACGCTCAGCGCTTCCAGCTCCTGCGGGGCCAGCAGGCTGTGCACCACCGGCTCGACCACCCGCCGGCGCAGGACGGCCAGCTGCTCGTCCTCGGCATCGGTGACCGGCCCAGGCCGCGGGCAGCTCTGGCTGGGCAGAGGGGTGGTGTTGACCTCCACCCGCAGCCAGGAGCGGTACGGCCCAGGGGACACGTCAGTAGACGGGTCCTCAAAGGAGGTGGACGCGGAGGAAGGCTCGCTCACCCACCCAGGGTGCTGGCGCACAGGGAGCCTGAGGGGGACCGCTGGCAAGGAGGACGGGGGGTGGGGAGGAAGCCGGAAGCTGAGACGAGCGGAAGAGCGGGGTAGAGCTGAACTATCTGAGTAGGCTTTCGGGATCGGCCTACCCCAATCAGGTTGACGACGCTCGGCGTGTCCCACCCCAACTAGAGCGATCTTGCTGGCACGGTGTGCGCCATGTCAGGGGCCCCCAGCGTGCGCAAGGACGCGCCGATGGGTGCGCAGGCGTGGACCGAGGCGTGGTCCCCGCGCCGGCCGCTGGCCACCGACGACCTGAGCCGGGGCTGCTGGCGCCAGAGCCGCGACGACGCGTTGGCCCGTCGCTACCTGGAGCACTCCCCCAAGGCGCTGCTGTCGATGCTGGTTATCGACGTGGACCACGAGGACACCCTCATCCGCGCCCTGCAGCGGCCCAGGACGCACCCCATGCCCTCCTGGATCGCCGAGAGCCCGAGCGGGCGCGGGCACGTGGGCTGGGTGCTGAAGACCCCGGTGGTGCGCACCGATGCCGGGCGCATGCAGCCGATGCGCTTCGCGGCCAAGGTCGAGGAGGGCCTGCGCCGCTCCCTGGATGGTGACGTGGGCTTTGCCGGGCTGCTGACCAAGAACCCGGTGCACGACGACTGGGTGACGACCTGGGGCTCGGGGCACCTGTACGAGCTGGGTGAGCTGGCCAAGGGCCTGGGTGAGCTGATGCCGCGCACCCTGCCCCGGCGGGTGGTGGACTGCTCGGGCTTCAGCCGCAACGTGGCGCTGTTCAACCGGCTGCGGCTGTGGGCCTACCGCGCCCGGCGCCGCTACAGCGACCAGCGGGAGTGGGAGCAGGTCGTCGCCGCCTTCGCCGTCAACGTCAACCCCGAGTTCGCTGTGCCGCTGCCGGCGCAGGAGGTGGCCCAGACCGCGCAGTCCGTTGCACGATGGGTCTGGCGCCGCTCCTTCGACGAGGCCGGCTTCCGCGCCGTGCAGGTCAAGCGCGGCAGCAACGGCGGCAAGAAGGGCGGACGGGCCAACAGCCCAGCGCAGCTGGAGCAGCGTCGGCGCAACGCGCCGATAGCTAGCGCCAAGGGTGCTGCGGCTCGACGGAAGGTGACGGCAGCACAGATGGCGGAGGACCTGCTGTGAGCGCTCAGCAGCCCGGGAGGCGCAAGCTGACGGCCCGTGAGGCCGCCGAGAAGTACGGCGTCTCCACCCGCACCGTGCGGCGGCTGGTGGCCGAGCCGCGCCAGGACTTCCTCAACCGGGCCGCGGCCCGCCGGGCGCAGGCGGTGCAGCTGCGCCTGGCCGGCGCCACCTACGCCGAGATCGCCGAGGCGATGGGCTGCTCCACCGGCTCCGTGGGCAGCCTGCTGCACGATGCGCGCCGTCGCGGGGAGATGCCCGAGCCGACTGCTGACGCCGACCGGCGCGAGGAGCAGGCCGCCTCCTGAGCGGGCGTGGCGAGGACAGCTAGCGCCGCTTGCGGCCGCTGGCCTGGGAGTCGGTGGGCCGGGCCGCGATCGCGGCTACGACCTCTTCGTGGCTCAGCTGGGCCAGCAGGCGCTCCAGCGCCAGGCGGACCACCGCAGACTTGCTGACGTCCAGACGGGGCCGGCGCGTAGTCCCGGCGTACCGGATGGCCTCCAGCGCCGTATCGGTGCCCTCGTCCAGGTAGACGGCCACCTTGCGCAGCTCACCGGCCACGACGGCCGTGGCCAGCGCCCCCACCTCCGGTGCGGGAGGAGCAGCAGCGGCCGCTGGGGGCGGCTCAGGAGCACGCGCGGGAGTAGGCGCAGGGGGCTGCGCAGGGGCTGCGGGCTCCTCGGACAGGCCGGGTAGGTGCTGCTGCCCCTCCGGCACCTCGGGAGGCCCCAAGGGCCCCTGGGGTCCTTGGGGCTCCTGCCGGCGCGCTAGAGGTGCTGGGGGCTGGCTGGTGGGCTCACGGGGTGCGGCGGGGGCGGGGTGCTGGGGCGCCAGGGTCCGCCGGCTCCTGGGCGGTGGGGGGCTCTTGCGCTTGGCGCGGCTGGCCAGGGCGTCCAGGCTGTCCAGGCCGTCCAGACCGTTGGTGGTGCTCATGCGGGGTACCTCTTCACCAGGTCGGCCAGGGAGTGCAGGGCGTCCACGACCGGCTGCAGCGCCTTGGCGGGCTGCTCCTCGGCGGTCATGGCCATGCGCTTTCGGCGAAGGCCCACGGCGCTGACGGCTGGGACGGGTGCGGCTACCCGCACGGGGGTGCCGGCCACCATCTCGCGCAGCTTCTTGCGGCTCTGGGCGTCCGGGACGCGCGGGACCATGTTGGGCAGCAGCACCAGGGGGTAGTCGGCCATCTCCCGCACCATCCCGGCGGTGGCCTCCAGCTCCTTGACCCGCAGCGGGACGGGGGCGACCACGACGTGGGAGACGGCGCAGGCGCCGTCGCTCCAGGCGCTCCAGCCCGGGTGGGTGTCGATGACGACCCACTCGCTGTCCCACTCCCCCGCCCAGCGCTGCACCGCGCCGGCCACGTCTTCGGAGGACGGCTCGAGGTAGACCAGGTGCGGGTGCCCGGGCACCAGGTCCGGCTTGCCGTGCCCGCGCAGGGGCCGCGGTGTGCGGCCCTTCTCGAAGGCGTCTACCAGCGGCACTGTGGTGCGCTGCTCGTGCCGGTAGCCCCACATGCGCGAGGCGCTGCCCTCGTCCCACTCGAAGTCCACCAGCGGCGCACCCAGCAGCTGCGCCAGCTCGTAGGCCACCGTCGTCTTGCCCACCCCACCTTTGCGGGAGTGGACCGTCACGATCTTCGCCACATATCGCACCGTAGACAGATCGACCTGTCGATCCAGGGATCTAGCGACGGTGTGTCGGATCGACTTAACGATCTATCCATCTAGCGATCCGTCGTTGTGTCGATATATCACTTTGTCGCTATGTCGATGGTGGCGGTTCACGACCCGTAGGTGAGCACGAGCACTGATCGCCCCAGGCGACAGCGACGACGGTCGTGGCGCAGCACCCGGTCGCGAGTCCACTGGGAGGCGTGAAGGCTCAGGTGGGTGCAGATGCGGGGCTGCTCGGTTGGGCGCCGGTGTTGAAGCTGACGATCCGCCGGCTGGGGTCCAGGCACTCCTCCAGGGCCGTGGCGGCATCCGGGTCGGCGGGCCAGGCGTCATCGGTGAAGGGCACCACGCCACCTCCTGCTGAGAGCACCGTGCCCGCCGGTGCTGAAGTGCCGTCGGGCAGGACCACGCTGGAGGTGCGCTCGTCCCAGGTGGTGCCCACGGGCCACAGCACGGGCAGAGCATCCAGGCTCAAGCAGCTCCCGTCGTAGGCCAGGGCGCCGCCGACGAGCGCGCTCATGCTGTCGCCGTTGCCGTGAGCGTCGAAGGCGACCACGGGCCCGTCGATGAGCAGGCCGGGTGCCGCGCCGTCCTGGGCGGGGGAGCAGGCGGCCAGCCCGGGCCGCGCCGAGCAGCGCGGCGGCCGTGAGCGCGGCTGGTGTCCGACGGCGCCGTGGGGGACGGGTCAGGGGGTGTGGACGCGCCGTGGGCCCGCTCGGATGCTGAGGGGCACCGCGACTCGATGCGTCCACCGCGCCGCTCACCACCAGGAGCTCCCGTACACCACGGGGTACGGGCAGCGGCCGGCACGGGCCTGCTCCAGCAGCTGCTCGACGTTCAGGCTCCCGGCCGCCCCCTCGGCCTGCCAGCCCGTCCGTCCACCCTGCACGACGCCCTGCGGGGTGGCCACGTGCGCGAAGGCGCCGGTGATGACGTCCCAGACGGCCCCGTCCAGCTCCTCCAGCAGCAGCGCGGAGCCGTCGTCGCAGGCGTCGCACCCGCACACCGGCAGGTGGGTCAGCACCACGGCGGGCTCACCGACGCCCAGGTCGATCACGTTGTCCTCGTACCCGTCAAAGCCGCGGTGGCCGATCAGCAGCGGCAGGGCGCCGGCACGACGCGGTCGTAGGCGGTACGTGTGCACGGAGGAGACCCGCTCGATCCCACCCTTGCGCCAGGCAGAGGCAGCCTCACCGGGCTCCACCGGCTCCACGTCAGCCAGCTCCAGCTCGGCCAGCGCCTGCATCCAGGCCCGGACGCGGGCGGTCAAGATGCGGTACTTGCCCGGGTCCAGGCAGCGGGAGTACTCCTGTGGATCCACCTCCCGCTCGAAGTCCGGGTGTGGGTCCGGCCATCCGGGGGTGCCCGCACCGGTGACGGCGAAGGCGGCCTCGACGGCGGTGCGGATGCTGCGCTCGTGCACACCGGCGACCGTAGGTCGTCACCGGTCGGCCAGCGCGTACCGCGGCGCGGATCAGCGGCCCGCGAGCGGGGGCTCTGTGCGGTCGCGGCATGGTTGCGGTCTGCGGTAGTTGTGGGGCTGCTGCTCCTACGGGCTAGAGCCGGGGGGTCGACGTCGTGGAGGTCCTGACCCCGTGGTGGATTCACATCTGTTGAGAGCGACGCTGTCGACGGGTCTGGCGTTGAGCGGCCTGAGGCCGCTAGAGCTGATGGGCGGGTGCGCGGCGATCGGGGACCACACCGTCCCGGGCAGGCTCGAGCAGATGCCGGCGACCGCGGTTGCGCGTACGGGTGTCGAGCACGACGCGGCCGCGCTGGTCCGGGACGAATATCTGGACGGGCACCTGGACGACGAGGGCACGAACCACCCCGCGCCGGTCAGCGACGAGCTGGCTTGGGGATCGCAGTCACCCGCCGGCGGTGCTCACCGGTGACGCCCGTGGACCGTGCCCGCGGGGCACTGGCGGCGGCGCGGCACCCGAAGGACCTCATCCGGCTGGCCACGACGGGACGGTGGCCGCGGTTGGAGATGGCGCTCAAGGCGGCGGCCGCGGCCCTGATCGCGTGGCAGGTGGCGCTGTGGCTGCCCTTCGCGCCGGCAGAGCAGTACCCGTACTACGCCCCGTTGGGGGCAGTCATCGCGGCCTACACCAACGTGCGCAGCTCGGTGACCTCGTCGGTGGGTGCGGTGCTGGCCGTCCTGGCCGGTGCGGGTTTGGCGGTGGCAGCGGGCGAGCTCATCACCGCCGACCTGGTCCTGGTGCCGCTGGTCGTGGGCATCGGTGTCCTGCTCGCCGGCCTGCGGATCTTCGACGGCCAAAGCAACTGGGTGCCGATCGCGGCGCTGTTCGTCCTGGTGGTCGGCGCCCAAGACCCCGGCACGTACATCCTGGCGTACGCGGGGCTGACGCTGCTGGGGGCTGCGGTGGCCGTGCTCCTCAACCTCGTGCTGCCGACGGTGCCGATCGCCCAGAGCAGCAGGGCGATGCGCCACCTCGCGGCGACGCTGGCCGACCAGCTCGACGACCTCGCCGGCGGGCTGTCGCTGGAAGAGCCACCGTCCAGCCCCGCGTGGCAGGAGCGGTTGCAGTCCATCGAACCGGTGCTGGCGTCGGTGCGCTCGACCAAATCACAGACGAGCAGCTCCTTGTCGGCCAACGCCCGCGCCCGCAGGGAGCACGGCGTCGTCGAGCGCCAGCGCAACGCTGCCGTGGTCCTGGAGACGGTGGCCACCCGCACAGCCGACCTGAGCGACCTGATCTTGGACGTGCGCGCGGTCGGGGAGACCGGCGTCGACGTCGAAGCACCTCTGCGTGCTCCGACGGCCCGTGCCCTGCGCGCGGCCGCCGCCGCGGTCCGACCACTGGGGCACGAGGACTCTCCCCGAGCACCAGAGGTGGGGCTCTTGCGGCAGCGGTTGCGGGAGCTGTCCGAGGCCGCCGCCGCGCAGGACATGCCCGACTACCGCGGCCGCGAGATGGCCGGGGCCGTCACCACAGGGCTGCGTCGTCTTCTCGGAGCACTGGCCACCGGCCTGGAGGAGGAGCAGGAGCGCCGCCGCGTCGAGCAGGACGCCGTCCCCCCGACGTCCTGAGCACTTGCAGCAGCGCTGAAGTCGCTGGGCATCGCGGGTGGGTAGCCGTGCCGGTGAGGAGCTGCGCCGATGCTTAGGGACCTCGGGAGCGACCGTTCGTGAGAGGGCATCTGCGCCCGAGGAGCGGGATGACCGTGAACACGGGACGGGTGGCCGCAATCGTCAGGGCGGACCACCCCGGTGTGATCAACATGACGTGGCCGACAGCCGCCTCCTCCCGGCACCCTGAGTCGGGGAGGCAGAGTGCGACAGGGCCAGCTCGAGGACCTCAGGCGGGGGTTCGACACCGCCGCGTCCGCTGCCGGATCATGCCTAGAGCCGGCACAACAAGCCGTGGCCGACCGGTTGGCCCGGTTGGGAGCCGGTGTCCTGCACCAGCGGGCCTGGGGACGTCGGAGCGTGCTGCGGCGACCCGCCACGTCGGTGCGAGGGGTGTACCTGCACGGCTCGGTCGGACGCGGCAAGACGTGGCTGACCGAGACCCTGCTGCACCAGCTGCCACCCGAGGGGGTGCTGCACCTGCACGCCTACGACGCGGCGCGGCGGCTGCATGCCCACGTCGCCCGCGCCGTGGAGACCCCCGGGGCGGTGCAGGCTGCGGTGACGCGCCTGCTGGCCGGGGTGCACCTGCTCTACCTGGACGAGTTCCACGCCCACGACCCCGGTGACGCGATGCTGCTGGCCCGGCTCGTGCGGGCCCTGCCCGCGCAACGGGCGACGCTGGTCGCCACGTCGAACTACCCACCGCACGGGCTGCTGCCCGACCCGCGCTTCCACCACCTCGTCCTGCCCCTCATCGCCGCGCTGGAGGACAGCTGCGACGTCGTGCAGCTGGCTGGAGACCTGGACCACCGCTCCCGCGGTCACGGCAGCGCCCGCCCGGGCTGGTCCAGCGGGCAGTGGCGCGTCGTACCGCCGGTGCAACCGGACACGACGGACCCGGCAGGCGGTGAGCCAGGTACGACGGCGGTCGTGCTGGCGGCCGGACGTCGGCTGCCGGTGCTGGCCACCGCACCTGAGCGGGTGCGGGTGACTTCGCGGCCTTGTGCGAGGGGCGGACCGCGGTCAGCGATGTGCTGGATCTGGCCGAGCGGTTCACGACGGTAGAGCTGGTGGGGGTTCCACGGTTGTCCAGCACCTCCGCCGACGCCCGGCGTCGCTTCGCGGGGCTGGTGGACGTGCTGTGCGATGCCGACGTCCGTCTCGTGGTGGAAGCGGCCGGCCCGTTGGAGGAGATGGTGGACAGCGATGACCTCGACCACGAGCGGATGCACAGTCGGTTGCGCCTGCTCGGGGCCGCGACGACCGCATGATCGCTAGCCATGCGGGCGGCGGGATGACCGCGAGGTACTTCAGAGAGGCGCTGGGCCCCGTCAGTCCACGACAGGCGGCATCAGGAGGAGACCGCAGCGTGGCGTCGGGTGCGGTGATCGCTCGCTCCACGACACCCGGCATCCTGAACGCATGCAGGTCACGGACGGGCACTCGGTGGTCGAGCTCACTGCCAGCCTGGACGCTCAGCGCGAGGCGGCGGGCATCTGGGCCCGCGCCACCGCCGAGCGGGACCACCTGTCGGCGGTGCCCTCGATCGAGGACAAGCTGACCGGCATCCAGCAGGCGCTGACCGCAGCTGGTGCATCGCTGCACCTGGCTCGCCGCGGCCAGTCCGCCGTGGGGTTCTGCATCCTCGTCCCGCAGGAGGACTGCCTGGAGGTCCGCTACCTGGCCACCAACCCCGAAGCCTGGGGCTCGGGAGCAGGCCGGGCGCTGCTGGAGCACGTGCGCCAGCACGCCCGCCGGGCGGCCTTCCCCCGCGGTGAGCTGTGGGTCATCGCCGACAATGCGCGAGCGATCAACGTGTACGAGCGCGCGGGCTGGGTGGCCACCGACGCCGTCGAGGAGCGCGGGTTCGCGGGGCGCCTGGAACGCCGCTTCGTGCGCGACTTCCGCTGACCCTTCACGGTGCTGGTCGAGCAGCGACTGCTCAGGCATCGGTACGAGCAAACAGTCACGACAGCGGCTTGACCGGTAGATGCTCCGGCTGCCGTTGCCAGCGAACGCTGGTTAGGGCTGCCAGACATAGGGGGTCGTGGTGGTGACCTCCATGAAGCCGAGCCGCACCAGGATGGGCTTGCTGTCCTTAGAGGCATCGACCTGCAAGTAGCGCACCCCTCGCTCACGAGCCAGCTGCGCCCGCCGGGCCACCAACGCCCGGTAGATACCGCGCC